>JAAXIW010000388.1 GCA_012270135.1 Brevundimonas sp.
CGGGCCGCGCGCGACGAGACGCGGGAACTGCTCACCAGCCTCGCTGTCGCCGAGGCGGTCGAGCGAATCGCGCGGCCTCAGTCGACGCCGTTCTGGTCGCTGCCGACCCAGATCGCCCGGGTCGAGGCGGCGGGCTTTTACAGCACCGCCTACCGGCTGCGGCTGCAGCAACTTCTGGCTACGCCCCTGATGTTCGCGGCCATGTCGATTCTGGCGGCCGCCTTCTCGCTGCGGCTGATGCGATTGGGCGATCTGGCGCGCATGAGTCTGGCGGCGGTCGTGCTCGGCTTCGGCTTCTTCTTCGTCAACCAGGCGGCGTCGGCGTTCGGCTCGGCCGAGGTGATCCCGCCGTGGCTGGCGGCCTGGCTGCCGCCCTTGCTGACGGCGCTCGCCGCCTTCACCTTGCTGTTCTATACCGAAGACGGCTAAGCGAACCCTCGCCCCGTCCTCCTTTCGCCGCCCATCGAGTGAGCCTGAATGCCGCGTGACCGCCACGCCGAAACAGGAGCCCTGCGTCTCCGGCTTCTGGCCGGGGCGGCGGCCGTGGCCGTGGCGTCGTGGAGCGGCGTCGCCCAGGCCCAGCAGGCCCCGCCGACCGGCGGCCCCACGGCGCAGCCCGGCCCCGACGGCCTGACGCCGGAAGCGATCTACCTGGAAGCGGAGACGACGTCGCGCGACGGCGATGTGATTTCCGCGAACGGCGGGACGGAGCGCGTTCTGGCCCGGTTCCGCAACACCACCCTGCGCGCCGGCAGCCTGACCTATGACCTGAACCTCGGCGTGGCGACGGCGGACGACCGGGTCGAATTCGTCGATCCCGAAGGCAATGTCGTCTTCGCCAGCCATCTGGAGCTCGACTCCGACCTGAAGGCCGGCGTCGCCGTGGATTTCGCCACCCGCTTCAGCAACGGGGCCAGCCTGATGGCGGCCACGGCGGTTCGCCGCAGCGAAAACGTCAACGAACTCAACTACGTCCTGTTCACTCCCTGTCCGATCTGCGACGCCGAGGGCAATCCGAAGGAACCCAGCATCGCCATACAGGCGGAGAAGGTGGTTCAGGACGAGAGCCTGCGCGCCGTTCTCTACCGCAACGCCGTGTTCCGCGTCGGCGGCGTTCCGGTCTTCTACCTGCCGTACTTCGCCCACCCCGACCCGACGGTCGACCGCGCGTCCGGCTTCCTCGTGCCGATCCCCAGCTATGACGAAGGGCGGGGCTTCAGCCTCGAAGTCCCCTATCTGCGGGTGGTGTCGCCATCCGAGGACTGGCTGATCAGCCCGCAGATCAACAGCCGCGTCGCCCCGCTGCTGAACCTGCAATGGCGGCGCCGGTTCGCGGACGGCACGGTCGTACTGCGCGGCGGCTACACCTACGAACGCAATTTCGGCGACTTCGATCTCGACAGCGACGGCGACGCCGAGAGCAACGTCAAATTCGGCGACCGCACCAGCAGAAGCTACTTCCTCGGGCATGGCCGGTTCGATCCGGAAGGCCCCTGGCGCTGGGGCTTTACGGCCGAACGCACCTCCGACAAGACGCTGTTCGACCGCTACGACGTGCGCGATCCGTATCAGGACAACGGTCTCTACTACGGTGATCAGCGCCGGCTGATCAGCCAGATCTACGCCGAGCACCAGACCGACCGTTCCTACGTCTCGGTCGCCGCCTTCACCCTGCAGAGCCTGCGCGTGGTCGAGTTCGATCCGGTCACGCCGGCCCTCAACGAGTTCGAGCGCGACGGAGCCCTGCCGGTCGTCGCCCCCCTGATCGAGGCGCGATGGGAGCCGGACGGTCCGGTTCTGGGTGGGCGGCTGCGTCTGCGCGGCTCGGCGGTGGCCCTGCATCGCGACGACTATGTGGGCAGCCCGGTGCTCAGACCCGGCGTTATTCCGGCGGGCCCGACGGGGGGGCTGCCCGGTGTCGACAGCCGTCGGATTTCGGCCCAGGTCGACTGGCGCAAGACCATGATCTCACCGGCCGGGGTGCGCTGGGAGCCGTTCGTCGACCTGCGCGCCGACCATTATTCCGTCGCGGACCTGCCGCCCGCCCTGGGCCTCAACGAGGAATCGATCGGTCGGGGACGCGCCACCGCGGGCATCGATGTCAGCTATCCGCTCATCCGGCGATTTGGCGGCACGGAGATGATCCTCGAGCCGATGGCCCAGCTGTCGCTCTCGACGGACCCCGATCTTGATCCGCGGATCCCCAACGAGGACAGCGCGACGATCGAACTCGACGAGGGCTCGCTGTTCAGGGTGGACCGGTTCCCCGGTCACGATCTCTACGAAGGCGGCCTGCGCTTCACGACGGGCGCACGGACCACGCTGCGCTGGGATGGCGGGCGGCAGGCGAGCCTGTTCATCGGCCGCAGCTTCCGCTCGGACGAGGAGCCGGCCTTCCTGATTCCCGTGCCCGACGCCCCGGCCGACCTCTATGATCCCACCGGCCTGGCCTCGGACACGTCCGATTGGGTCGTGCAGGGAGATTTCTCGCCCTCGGACCGGATCCGCGGCTGGGGCCACGCCACGATCGATTCCGGCGGCAATGTGCGGCGAGCCGAAATCGCCGTCGACGGCCGCTGGGGTCGGCGAAATCTGGCGACCGTCAGCTATATCCTCGACCGCTCCAACCCGTTGGCCGGTCCGAACAATCGCAACTATGAGTTCGTGCAGCTGGCCGGCCAGCAGTTCCTGTACGGCAACTGGGGCGTGGCCTTCGCCGGGATCGCCGATCTCGAGCGGACCCCGCGCCCGGGGCAGCCCGATCCGGGTTATCTTGTGCAGTCTGAAATCGGTCTCCTTTTCGATGACGACTGCTTCCGGTTCGAACTCGGCTGGCGGCGCGACAATACCAGCGTCAGGCCGTCCGGCCCTTCGGAAGGCCCTTATGTGCGCCTAACCCTCGCCACTTTCGGCGGTACAGGATATTGACGGGGCGACAGGCGCCGGCCGGCGTGCGATTTCGGTCGCGCGCAGGCTGCCAGAACGGGCCTCGAACCCACGGCGCCGCTTGAGGAACCAGGACGACATGCGTTTTCAGCGTTATTTGACGGGCGTGGCGATCGCCGCCCTCCTGGCCGGAACGGCCATGGCCCAGACCGCTCCCCAGGAGCCGGCGGCGGCGGGCACGCTGAATCCCGCGGCTGGACAGGCCCCGCCCGCCACGCCGCCCGCGGCACCCCAGTTCCAGATGGCCGACGGCATCCTCGCCACCGTCAACGACAGCGTCATCACCGGCTTCGACCTTCGCCAGCGCATGCTGCTGCTGATCGCCATGACCCAGGTCCAGCCCACGCCCGAGAACATTCCCGCCATCCAGCAGGAAGCCCTCAACGCCCTGATCGACGAACGCCTTCAGGCTCAGGAACTGAGGAACTACGAGACGCTCGTCGTCAGCGACGAGGAGGTGAATGAGGAACTCGCGGCCATGGCCCAGGAGGTCGGGGTCACGCCGGACGCCTATCTGGCGTTTCTCGAGGCCGGCGGTATTCGCGCGCAGACGCTGCGCGAGCAGCTGCGCACCCAGATCGGATGGCAGCAACTGGTCGGCGGCCGCTTCCAGAGCCGCGCCAGGGTCAGCAAGGGCGCTGTCGACGCCGCCATGCGCCAATTGTCCGAAGCCGCCTCGAAGAAACAGTACCTGATCGGCGAAATCTACATCGAGGCCGCCCGGGTCGGCGGCCAGCAGGCCGCGATGAACGGCGCGGCCCAGCTGGTTCAGCAGATGGTGCAGGGCGCTCCTTTCCAGAATGTCGCGCAGCAGTTCTCGGCCGCGCCCTCCGCCGCGCGGGGCGGCGACGCGGGCTGGATCGTCGCCGGCGCCGTCAATCCGACCCTTCAGGCGGCGATGGACCAGCTTGAAGTCGGCCAGCTTTCCCGGCCGATTCCGGTCGAGGGGGGCGTGTACATCATCTACATGCGGGACAAACGCGACGGCGCGTCCGCGAGCCTGGTCCAGCTGAAGCAGGTGATGGTTGAGCTGCCGGAGACGGCGAGCGACGCCGAGGTGACGGCGGCGACGCAACGTCTGGCCGCGCTGCAGCCGCAGCTGACCTGCGATAACATGCTGCAGCGTGCGACGTCGGAGCAGGGCCTGCTCGGCGCCGACCTCGGCGAGGCCGATGTCCAGAACCTGGCGCCTCAGTTCCAGCAGGTGGGCCGCTCGGCCCCTGTCGGCACGGTCAGCTCCCCGGTCCGCACCCCTCTGGGCCTGCACCTTCTCGCCGTCTGCGGTCGTCGCGTCGGCGGGGCCGAGGCTCCGGACCCCCGCGCTGTCGAGGGCCAACTGTTCCGCCAGAACCTTGCCAACCTGGGCCGCCGCTACATGCGCGATCTGCGCGAGGACGCCCTGATCGAGTTCAAACAGTGACCCCGGCCCCGCCGCTGGCCCTGACCATGGGCGAGCCGGCGGGCGTTGGACCCGAGATAATCGCCGCCGCCTGGCGGGCGCTGACGGACGGGCTGCAGCCCTTCGCCGTCGTCGGCGACGCGGCCCTGATGCGGGCGCAGGGCGTACCGGTGCACGCGATCACGGCCCCCTCCGAAGCCGCCGAAGCCTTCGCTCGCGCCGTGCCGGTCCTGGACTCTCCCCTGCCCGCGCCGGTCACTCCGGGCCGGCCCGATCCGGCCAACGCCGGCGCGGTCGCGGACTGGATCGAACAGGCGGTCAACCTCGCTCTCGCCGGCGAGGTCGCGGGCCTGGTCACCGCCCCGATCGCCAAGGCCCCGCTCTACGCCGCCGGTTTCCGCTTTCCCGGCCACACCGAATTCATCGCCGAACTGACCGCCGAGGCCCCCTTCGCAGGCGTGCGCGGGCCGGTGATGATGCTGACGGCCAGGGACCTGCGCGCCTGTCTGGTGACCATCCACGCGCCGCTGGCCGAGGTGCCTGAGCTGGTCACCGCCGAGCGCGTCCGCCGCGCCGCCCGGGTCGTGCACGAGGCGATGCGGCGGGACTTCGGCATCGCGAGGCCGCGGCTGGCCCTCGCCGGCCTGAATCCGCATGCGGGCGAGAGCGGAGCGCTGGGGCTGGAGGAGATCGAGGTGCTGGCCCCGGCGGCGGCGGCCCTGCGGCAGGAGGGGATCGCCATCACTGACCCGCAGCCCGCCGACACCCTGTTCCACGACGAAGCCCGGGGCGGCTACGACGCCGTGCTGTGCCTTTACCACGACCAGGCCCTGATCCCGGTCAAGACGCTCGACTTCTGGGGCGGGGTGAACGCCACCCTCGGCCTTCCGGTGGTGCGCACCTCGCCGGACCACGGCACGGGCTTCGACATCGCGGGCCAAGGCGTCGCCCGGGCCGACAGCCTGATCGCGGCGGTCAAGCTGGCGGGAGAGATGGCGGCGGCGCGCGCCGCCCTGTAAGCAGCGGGAGTGACCGACCTCCCCTCCCTCCGCGAAACGCTCGACGCTCACGGTCTCCTCGCCAAGAAGAGTTTCGGGCAGCATTTCCTGCTCGACCTGAATGTGACGCGGAAGATCGTGCGGCTGGCGGGGCCGTTCGGGGGACGCAGCATCATCGAGGTCGGCCCGGGGCCGGGCG
>JAAXIW010000280.1 GCA_012270135.1 Brevundimonas sp.
ACGCGCAAGGACGAATAAGCGGTAACTGTCCACCGACTTGCCGATCCTCACCCCCTCGCGGTCGATGAAGATGAATTGGCCCTGATAGGCGCCTGTGATCTCCTGACGGCTGCCGCCCTGACGAAGGAAGCGCACCCGCATCTCCTCGAGCCGAGCCGCGCAATATTCGATCTGCGGCTGGTCCTCGGCCAGTTTGTGGAAGTCGGTCGCTTTCCCTTCCGCCCCCGTCTCCACGGTGAAGCAGACGCCGGGTTCGTAAGGCGCTTCAACGCCGCCGCCGCAAGCCGCGAGAGCTACGGCGCCGAGACCCGCTGCAAGGAAAATAGATACGCGTGGCATCAGCGGAGATCCGGGAACTGGCAGCTACGGTCCTGTTCGACCAAGGTGCGGAAACGGTTGTTGTCGGGCGATTGCTCCACGCGACGGGGCACGAGCCGCAGGGTCGTATTGCCCCAGCGGCCGTAAAGGGCGTCACCGGGCCGTACGCAGGTGCCGGAATAGAGGGCCTGAACGCAGGCGTTGAGGCTCATGTTGGAGGACAGCACTCGCCAGTCGGAACCGGTGTGGCGCAGGCACTGAGCGCCTGCGGCCGCCTGGACCTGAGGCTGATCGGGACGCGCGGGCTCGGGAGTGACGGACGACGGCTCTGGATCGGCCGTGGCCACTTCGACAGGGGGTTCGATAACGGGCGCGGCGGGCAGGGCGACCAAGGCACCTGTTTCGTCCACGCCAACGTCCAGTGCGTCCGTGGCCACACCGTTCCGCCGCGCGCAGTCCGCCAGGGTAGCCATGCCCACGAACTGGCCATCGACGTAACAGCGTAGCTCGCGGGTGGTGTTCAGTTCCGGCGCGTCGGCGACATCGACTGTCAGCCCGCCCTGAGCCGCCGGCGGCGGAGCGGGATTACGGTCCCGGCCGGCCGAGAGGACAAGCGCGATCACCACGGCGGCCAGAACCGCGAGGCCGGCGCCGATGGCGATGAGGATGCGGTTGTCCTGGGGCATGAACGGCTCGCGTGAGTGGGGAGTCCAATAACCCCGCCGGGCCATGCCGCGTCAACGGCCTTCGTCTACCGCCCTGCTAGCCCCCCAGTCGCGCGAGTGCCGCCTGATAGTTGGCCAGCTGGTTGGTCAGATAGACCGGAACAGGGCCGCTCGCGCCAGCCGGCGCGTTGTTGGCGGGATTGAGCGAGCGGTAGGCGTCGCGGACCGCCTTCATCGCCGCCTGGATGCGCTCGCCAGCTGTTTTAGCCGCTGCGGCGTCTACCAGCCGAAGGCTGCCGGGGAGGTCCAGGCCAAAGGTCTTGCGCACGTCGTCGCCCACGGAAGCCCCGATATAGCCTGACGACAGGCCGAGCCCGGCCAGGGCGTCGCGCCCGGTTTCACCGGCGGTCAGCACGGCGCCCGACCTGCCGTCGCGCGCCATGATCGACAGCCTCTGGAAGCCGCCGGTCGTCGTTGTGATCTCGCCATCCTTGCCCGTCACCGAGCCGCCCTCGGAGGCGACGGTCACCTTGAGCTTGCCGTTCGAGGCGATCTCGATCTTGCGGGCGAGGCTGGCGAGCGTGTCCTTGGCGGCGATGGTGACCGACACGGAGCGGCCGCCGTCCGCCGGACTGATGTAGAACCGGTCGCCGACCCTCAGGGACGTCGCATCGATCAGCCGCTTGGAGTCGCTCTGGTCGATCTCGCCCTGGGGCAGGCCGAGACGGTCGAGTACGCTGGCCCCGCCCGATGCCACCGCCAGGGTCAGGGGCCGGGCCTGGTCGCCGTCGCCGGACCATCTCCGTTCGTACTCGACGGCGCCGCTCAGAGGGTCGATGCGCGCCAGATAGGCCCGGGTCGGGTCGTCTTCATCCGCCACCGGGTCGCGGTCCGCGACGCCGGTGATCCAGACCTTGCCCTCGTGGACCTTGACGTCGGCGGCGCTGTCCTCACCCGCCCGGCCGTACCAGGTCATCCGGTCGCCTGCGGACGCGGTCAGGTCCCCGGACAAGGTCGCGATGAACACATCCTTGCCACCGGAATGGATGCTGGTCAGGGTTCCGGCGGACAGACCGCTGTCGCGGCTCGTGCCGGTCAGGATGACCCGGCCGCCGGAGACGGCCACACCGCCGATCTCGCCAGCGATCGTCCCGAGATCCCGGGTCGCCGCCAGGGTCGGCGCGCCCGCCGCGTCGAGGGTGAAGTGGCGGACCACGGCCCGGCCGTTCTCGACCCCCGCCGTGTAGAGGTTCGAGCCGTCGATGGTCATGGCATCGACACTGTCATCGCTGCCCGTGCCGAACTGCGCCGTCGCGGTCGCCGTGACGGTTATGCCCGCCGTCGGGTAGGGCTCGCCTGCCTTGAACGCCTGGATATAGCCGTCCCAGCCTCCCACCGCGGCGGCCCCGGTAAGGGCCGACCTAGCGCGGCCGCCGATATAGACCATGCCATCGGCTCCGAAGCTGACCGACGTCGCTTCATCGGCGGCGCGGGCCCCGCGCCGCTGCGTCCAGAGCTCCTGGCCGTCCTTGTCGAAAACTGTGACGAAACTGTCGGCGACGTCGGCGACATCGCCTGGCTTGCCCGCATCGCTGGTCTTGGTTCCGAGCGCCCCGGTCACCGACCCGGCCACGGCGACATCGCCATTGGCGTCGACAGCGATGGCATATCCGCTGGCTGTGGATGCAGCCCCCAGGGTTCGGGTCGCCACCAGACGCCCGGCCGTGTCGTATTTCATCAAGGCGACATCCTGCACACCCTTGATCGGCTGGGTGTCCGGACCAGCCGTGATGTCCGCCACGATCCACAACGAGCCGTCGGGGCCTGTCGCGCTGGCCCGGACATTCTCGACGCCGGCCGGCAAGGCGTCCTGGGACAGTCGGCCGTCGACCCAGTGTGTCTCCCCGATGCCGCCGCCGGCAGGTTGCGCCGCCGCGCCGCCGTCGCTCTGAAACTTCAGCAGTTGACCCGCGCGGGTGGTTCCGGCCGACTGGACGACGTAGACCGCGTCAGAGGTGTCCGGAGCGCTGAAGCCGACCGTTTCGGTCGAGGCCCCGCGTATCGCGAGAGCCCATTTGTCCGGCCCGGCCGGCAGGGTTACCGGCTTGCCGTTGACCTGGATAGTCCTGACCTCGGCCTTGATCTGCTCCCGGCCCATGCGGGTCTGGAAGCCGGCGGCCTCCAGCTTGCCGTTGATATGGGTGAGAACGTTGTCGAGCGTCCTCGGCGTGGCGCCCATGTCGGCGAGGTCGATGGGCACGGCCGTGGTCTGAGAGTCGGCGATCCCGACCGGCACCCTGATGGTGATGCTGAAGCGCGTATCGCCCTGGAAAGCCGCGACCGGCGTATCGACAGAACCCTCGTGGATCGGGCCGGTGATCGAGTTGGCGCTATCCCGG
Source organism: Brevundimonas sp. (assembly GCA_012270135.1). GTDB lineage: Bacteria > Pseudomonadota > Alphaproteobacteria > Caulobacterales > Caulobacteraceae > Brevundimonas. Next base: position 3,383 of record JAAXIW010000280.1, read on the forward strand.
GGGACGGCGGCTGTCGTCTTGCTCGTCATCTTCGACGTGCCCTGCACCATCCGGATGGCGTCGAACTCGGATGCGGACAGCCAGGAGCTGATCTCGGCCAGGCCGGCCGAGAAGCGCTTTTCCAGTTGCGCCAGCTCGAGCCCGCCGACGCCCTTTGTCACCGACCGATTCACGAGTGCGTTGAGTGTATCCAGTCCCTGGTAGAGGGCGAAGAGCTTCCGGTAGTCGGCGGAGGCCGACTTTACGTCCAGCCGGGCTGCATCCTCGTTGATGAATTTCCGCCCCCCGAGCGCCGCGCGCACAAGGGCGTCCGCCTTGGGCGCTTCCAGCGTGGTGGACCACGGCGGCGTCGGTTGTTTGCGGGCGGCCTGCCTCAGCGTCGCGGTCGTCGTCGCATCCGGCGCGAAAGGCGTCGCCCCGCCGAAAAGACCGAGAAGATAGCTGTTGCTGATCACACCGAACTCCCTGCCTTCAATGTGACGGGGCGAGCGTAAGGAGGTCTTAACGTCCGCCTGCGGAGGGACTCCGATCGCGACTCAGGGAACAATGTCAGGCGGCGATTGTTAAGCCGTCGCCGTTGAAGCAGGAGACGTGCGTCATGTCTGCCTTCGTCGAAGCCCTGAGATCGTTGCTCGCCCTCTACGGACTGGGCCATCGCGCCCACCGGCGTCGCCCGGCGCCCGTCTACATCGGGCGCCCGGGAGCCGGGCGTATCTGAGGCTCAGCCGCCCCGGAACAGGGACAGGATGATCTGCGGAGCCTGGTTGGCGATCGACAGCGATTGCGCGCCCAGTTGTTGCTGGACCTGCAGGGCTTGAAGCCGGGCGCTTTCCTTGGCCAGGTCGGCGTCGACGAGGTTGCCGATCCCGGATTCCAGCGTGTCGACCAGCTTGGTCACGAAGCTGTTGTGAGCCTCGATCTGCTTCGCCTGGGCGCCGACCTCGCCAAGCGAAGCGTTGAGTTGGGTAATCGAGTCGTCGAGGCGGGTGAGCGCCTGGGTCGCCCCGGTCAGGGTCAGCAGACTGTCCGACAGCGTCAGGTCGATGATCCCTCCGCCGAGGGTCAGATCCTTGGCGGAGAGCGTGACGAACGATGTAGCGTCGGCATTGGCCAGGAACCGGATGCCCGTCGTCAGCGTGCCGTTCAGAATATTGCCGCCGTCGAAGGTGGCGTTGTCCACGGCGGATGCGATGGCCTTTAGGAGAGCCTGGAAGTCGGCGTTGAGGAGCTCGCGCGATTGGGTCTTCAGCGACGAATCCTTGGCCGCGACGACCTTTTCCTTCAGCTGGTTCAGCAGATCGGAGACCGATTCGCCGGCAGAGAGAGCCACATCGGCGATCGAGGTCGCCCGGTCGAGACTCTGTTTGACCGCGCTCAGCGCGCCGACATCCGCACGCTGCTGCTGAGCGATGGCCCAGATGGCCGCGTTGTCCTTGGCGCCCTGGACCTTCAACCCGGTCGAGATGCGGCTCTGGACATCGCCCAGACGGTCGTTGGTGCGCGTCAGGTTCTGCAGCGCGATCGCGGCGGAAGTGTTGGTATGGACGCTGTTCGTCATCCGACTCGGCCTTTCAGGTTTGGCCAAGGCTAGGAGACGAACCGTGCACACATGGTTAACGGCCGCTAACCACGCGTTTTAACCGCGCGGATCGCTCCTGCGCGGCGGGTGATGCGGATACGCTGTGACGTCAGGCCTTGGTGTCGATCACCGAGCCGGCGCTGTACTGGGCTGTCTGCATCAGGTCGACGACCTGCTCGCGCGGCAGCTGTTTGACGACTTCGCCGGTGATCCGGTCTAGCGTCTTGTAGATGAACGACCCCGACTGCGGCCCCTCCTCGATCACCAGTCTGTAGCGGGCGGCGCGTTCGGCCTCCTGCGCGAAGCGGGAATCGTGGAAATCGCCGCTCGCGGTGGACGCGGCGGCGGGCGGGACGGCGACGGCGCCGATCGGGTTTATCCTGGCATTGCTCTGCATCTCTCCTTCCGCCGACGGTCAGCCGGCGTCTCCGTGGTGCGGCCCGGATCGGTCGGGCGGGATCCGGAGACCCCGCCCTTCCGGTCGATCCCTAGCGGAACAGTCCGAGCAGGATGGAGGTCGAGGAGTTGGCGATCGACAG
>JAAXIW010000189.1 GCA_012270135.1 Brevundimonas sp.
GCGACCGCGCCGTCCAGCGACCACGGCGCCCGGCCCAGGGCCTCGGGATCGCCGTCGAAATAGGCGACAAGGGTGCGGCCGAGGGGCGCCGGCGCCAGGCCGTCGGCCAGCGTCGCCGCCGGATACTCGCGCCGCATCGCCTTGATCAGCCCGTCGCCGAACGACAGCCCGCGCAGCACGCCGTCGTCGTCGCAAGCCAGGGCCAGCGGACCGATCGGGCTGTCCATCCATGAGAGTGTCAGTCGCTTGGGCGCGGCCGCGGGCATGGAGATCGTCATGCCGACATCCTGCACCGTACGGGCGCCCGGCGCTCGCGGTTTTCGGCTCCGGTCGCGACCGCCTGCATTCCGGTCGGAACCTTCACCGTGCCGGGCGCGCTCCTGTCCTGATGTTCGGTGTGATGGATTTCGGCGACGACCCCCTGTTCCGCTTCGGCGGCGCCGCGGTCACGCTGGGCGGCATCGCAACGGGCGTGGTCATCTTCGTCGTCGCCTGGCTGTTGTCCAAACTGGCCGGGCGGGCTCTGTCCCGGGTGCGCGAACGCTCCAGCCGCAGCGCCGGCGCCCTGTATCTGCTTGAGAAGCTGGCCAGCTACGGCCTGATCGTATTCGGCGCCTTCGCGGGTCTGTCGGCGGCCGGCCTCAACCTGTCCTCGCTGGCGGTGTTCGCCGGCGCCATCGGCATCGGCGTCGGCCTCGGTCTTCAGGGCGTGGTCAAGGAGTTCGTCTCCGGCCTGTTCCTGATCTTCGACCGGATGGTCTCGGTGGGCGACTATGTCGAGGTCGAGGGCGAGACGCGCGGCGTCATCGCCGAGATCGGACCCCGCGCCACCCGTATCCGCAACAACGACAACATCAATGTCCTCGTCCCGAACTCCCGCCTGATCGAGGGCCAGGTCATCAACTGGACACTGAAGGGCGACACACGGCGCATCCACATCCCGTTTTCGGTTGCCTACGGCGCCGACCGCTCAAAGGTGCGCGAGGCGGTGCTGGAGGCGGCCCGGACCAGTCCGTTCACCCTGCCGGAAACGGAGACCCGGAAATGCCAGGTCTGGCTGGTGGGCTTCGGCGAAAGCGGTCTGGATTTCGAGCTGCTGGTCTGGCCGACCCGCGAGGCGGTCAAGCGACCTGCCGCCATGCACGCGGCCTATACCTGGGCCATCGCCGACGCCCTGGACGAGGCCGGGATCGAGATTCCCTTCCCCCAGACCGACCTGCGCATCCGCAGCGTATTCGGCCATGAGGGCGACGAGGCGCTGGAAACCCTCGGCTTGCGGCGCGGCCCGTTGAAGCCGGCGGCCCCGCCTGCGCCTCCGGCCGCCGACACCAAGCCCAGGGCGCCGCCGGTCAACGACGCCGCCGAAGACCTGATGACGCAGCGCGAGCCTCCCGAGCCCGAAGAGTCTGAACGGGACGACTAGGACGACCGGGTCGGCATGCCGTCAGCCGAGAAGAAACCGGTCATCCCGGGGGTCTGGACAGCGTCAGTCGCTCACGAAAACGCCGCCTGACCGGGGTCAGGCGGCGTCACCGCACGGCTTTGGTCGTTGGATCAGAACGGCCGGTAGTTCAGGGAGACGAAGAAGCGACGGCCGAACAGGTCGAAGTTGTCCGACGACGTATTCCCCAGCCACCTCGCCGGCTCCGCGTCGAAGGCGTTGACCACGCCGGCACGGACCAGAATGTCCTCGCGGGCGTTCCAGCGGACCGTGAAGTCGTGCTGCGAGAAGTCCCCGGTCTCAAGATACGCGAGCGTTTCGTAGCGGTCGAGGTTGCCGCCGCCGATCACGTCGATGTCCTCGATCTCCTGGCTCACCTGCCAGTCCCAGTCCCAGGTGAAGGACAGGGTGTCCATCGGGGCCCAGGTTACCGTCGACAGCCAGCGCACCCGCGGCATGCCGACCGTGTCCTCGAAATCGGTCGAGTCCGTCGGGTCGGTGATGTTGACGAAGTCGTGCTGCTCGATCAGCCAGTTGGCCCGGACGGAGTGGCTGAACTGGCCCCAGTTCCCCGGCAGGTCAAAATGATACCTGGCCGTGACGTCCACGCCCTTGGCCGTCAGCGCGGCGTAGTTGAGCGAACCCTGGATGAAGCTCGAGACCAGGAAGGTCGCGGGGTTCCGGGTGATGGTGGCGCAGGCTCCGACGTTGACCTGATCGCCGTTGACGCACTGGTTCGCCGCCGTCTGCGCGGTCACCGAGGCGATCGCGTCAGTGATCTCGATGTCGTAGTAGTCCGCGACGAACGAGAAGTTCGGGATCAGGTAGTCCGGGGTCCAGACACCGCCGATCGTGAAGCTCTCGGAGGTTTCCGGCTCGAGGAAGGGGTTGCCCCCCGCCAGGCCGGACACCGAACCGCTGCCGTAGTTGGGCAGGTAGGCGTCGGGGGCGGATGGATCGCTGAAGGTGAAAGACAGGCCCGCCGCGGAAGCCAGGGCGGCGCAGTTGGCGATCCGGTTGTTGGCGATGCTCCGGTCGGCCAGGTTGTTGATCACCGTGGCGCTGCAGGGGTCGACGAAACCGTTGGCGAAGGTTTGGCTGTACGGGTCGTTCGTCTCGGACAGGTTGGGCACCCGGATCGCGGTGGCCGTGGTGGCGCGGAACAGGAACTGATCCGAAGGCCGCCACTGGAACTGGGCGCTGTAGGTGTCCTGCTTGCCGACGTGCGAATAGTCGGACACCCGATAGGCGCCGCTGATTTCGGACGAACCGAGCGCGGTGTCGGTGAACAGCGGAACCCGCAGCTCGCCGAAGAAGTCGTTCGTATCGTAGCTCGCCTCGATGAAATCGGGGCCGGAGTTCAGGAACAGGAAGCGTCCGGCCCGGTCCCGGTCACGGCCGACGCCGCTGGTGATCTCTTTCCGGTACTCATAGCCGAGAGCCGCGCCGATCGGGCCGGCGCCCCAGAAATCCCACAGATCGCCGGTGACGAAGGCCAGGAAGTCGTGCTGCTTGTTCTGGTCCGTCACCGTGATGGCGGCCTGAAGGTAGTTCAGCGCCTCCGGGCTGAAGCCGCCCTCGCCGAAGACCCGCACCGGAACGCAGTCGTTGATGACGTCGCCTTGACGGGAGTAGGTGGCGGCGGTGGCGCCGCTGCCGACCACGGCGTCGGGAACCGAGATCCCCTGCGCCTGGAGCAACTGCACCCGGCAGACGATCTCGCCCGGCGTGCCGTTGACCTGGCCCGCGGCGTCGACCACGGCGTCAGCGGCCGCCTGGTAGCGCACGATGTCGACGCCCAGCTCGCGGTTCGAGTTGTTCATCTCGCCGTAGGTGTAGCCGGCCTCCCAGCTGATGTTGCGGAAGAAGCCGAGATCGTCCGCGTCGCCCCGCAGGCCGACGACGTACCGCTGCAGATCGCGGTTGTTCAGCTGATTGCGCGCCGGCCCGTACAGCTTGTGCTGCGCCCGTCGGTCCAGAACGGTGCCCGTCTGGACGCCCGCCGAGTTGAAGACTTGGCGCATGTTCGTGTTGATCGCGTTGAACACGTTCGCGGGCAGGTAGGCGTTGTCGAGGCCGATCTCGAAGGCCGAAGTCGCCGTGATCGCTCCAACGGTGCCCGGCGCGAACGGCCTGATGTTGAAGTCGTGGAACACGCGCTGGCCGGCGTCGTAGGTCTCTTCCTCGACGTATTTGGCCTCGGCGAACAGGTCGATCCCCGGCGCGATCTCGAAGTTCAGGCCGGTCTGGAAGCGGTAGTTGGTGGATTCAGGCAGGCGGCTGGCCTGGCCCTGTTCGGTATTCAGCACCTGGCCTTCGCCGCCGTTGCTGACGTTGCGGGTGAAGCCGGTCTGCTGCCGGATCGAGCCGAAGGTGACCGGACGCGAGACGCCGTTGGAGTCATACAGATAGGCGTTGTCGGGCCGGTTGGTCGGGGCCAGCGAGAAGCAGTTGGCCGAGAAGCTGGTCGTCGGGCAGGTGGCGAAGTTGACGTCCGGATCGCTCGCGGGGCTGGGCCGCACGCCAGTGGCCAGAATGGTGACGCCGCCGAAATTGGTGCCGCGGATATAGGTGCGCAGCCCCGACACCAGGATCAGGTCGGGAACCCCGTCGTTCGGATTGGCGGCCGGGTCGAGGTCGTTGCCGAGAAGGCCCCAGGACTCCCTGCGCCAGTCGACATCGGCGTCCAGCACCTCGTCGTTGCGCTGAAACTCGCCCGAAACATAGTAGTTCAGCCGGCCGTCCATGAGGTTCTGGCCCCACAGCACCGACAGGCGCTCGCTCAACTGATGGTCCTGGTTGACCTCGGCGACCGAGGCATCGATCTCCAGGCCGTCGAAATCCTTCTTCAGGATGAAGTTGACCACGCCGGACACGGCGTCGGCGCCGTAGACGGCCGCGTTGCCGCCGGTGATGACCTCGACGTTCTGGACCAGCAGCCGCGGAATGGTGTCGACGTCGACCGCCAGGGTGCCGGGGTTGGAGCCGACATGTCGCCGTCCGTCGACCAGGGTCAAGGTGCGCACCGAACCGAGCGCCCGCAGGCTGAGCAGCGACAGGCCGCCGTCGTTCAGGTTCGAGCCCGTCGTGTCTTCAGGCACGATCGAGGTCGACAGGGCGGGAATGTCCGCCAGGAAGTCGACGACGTTCGCCTCGCCCGACTGCTGCAGCTCTTCCTGTCCGATCTGGATCAAGGGGGTCGGCGCGGTGGTCGCGTCGCGCCGGATGCGCGAACCGGTGACGACCACATCCTCGACCTGGGCGGCCTGGCCGTCGTCCCCGGGGGAAGCGTCCTGCGCCTGGGCTCCGCCCGCCAGGGCCAGAACCGACAGACCGGCAAGAGCAGAACAGGTGCTCATCAACATGGATTTGTTGCGCAATTAGGGACCCCCTCAAGATTAGGGCCGCCCGATGCGGGCGAGCCAAGCGGGGCAGTAAATCTCAGGTCCAGGACGTTGCAATGGAAAGTTGGTTACAACTATGTAATAGAAACAGATGTGCCAAAGTTGACACATCTAGTCTTCGGCGCCGCAAAAATCGTGTCCCATTGGAGGCGGCCGCCGGGCGGCCCGGCGGGCTCACTGGCGCTGAGGCTGCGGGCTCCCTACCTTGGCGTTCATGGCCCGTTCCCCCAGCAAGTCCGGCAAGCCCGTCCATCTGCCCGGCCAGTCCGCCGGCCTCGCCGAGACCCCGGCGAAATTCCTCCATGACCCCGCCGCCGCGACCCGGGGCATGCCGATGTTCGCCCCGGTCGCGGGCCCGCGCCTGACCCCGGAGGAAGCCCCCGGCGCGCCGTCCGACTGGACCCCGCACCGCCCCGAGCGGCCGGCGGACCGCAAGCACATTCCCTTCCGGCTGGACACGAAATACACCCCCGCCGGCGACCAGCCCTCGGCCATCGCCGAGCTGGTGGAGACCGCGAAGGCCGGCGAGCGCGACCAGGTGCTGCTCGGCGTCACCGGCTCGGGCAAGACCTTCACCATGGCCAAGGTCATCGAGCAGACCCAGCGCC
>JAAXIW010000379.1 GCA_012270135.1 Brevundimonas sp.
CGGGGTCCGGTGTGGCGGGCGGTTCAGGCGAGGGGGCGGGGGCCGGCGCCCGATCGCACGCCGCCAGAGCCAGCAGGGCGACGGTCAGCAGGGCGGCGCGCATCGGCAGGCTCCTTCAGAGTTTGGTGCGCAGCGACCACAGCTCGGGGAAGCAGCGGCGCTGCAGGGTCTCGGTCAGATAGGAAACCCCCTCGGTGCCGCCCGTTCCCCGGCGGCGGCCGATGATGCGCTCGACCGTGACCACATGCTTGTGCCGCCAGGTCAGCAGGGCGTCGTCCAGATCGACCAGCTTCTCGGCCAGCTGATACAGCGGCCACCAGCGCGCGGTGTCGCGATAGACCTCCAGCCAGGCCGCCTCGACGGCCTCGGACGGCTCCCACGGCCGGCTGACGTCGCGGTTCAGCACCTCGGCGGGCACAGGCAGGCCGGCGGCGGCGAGCTGGGCCAGGGCGTCGTCATAGAGGCTGGGCGCGTCCAGCGCCGCCTTGAGCGCGGCGTGGGCCTCGGGCCGGTCCTCGTGAAAGCGCAGGAAGCGGTCGTCCTTGAGGCCCAGCATGTATTCGAAGCGCCGGAACTGGTCGCTCTGGAAGCCGGAGGACGAGCCGAGCACGCCCCGGAACCGCAGGTATTCGGCCGGCGTCATGGTGGCGAGGATGTCCCAGCTCATGGTCATCACCGCCTGGATGCGGCTGACCCGGGCGAGGCTCTTGTAGGCGGGGACCAGATCGCCGGCGCGGACGAGGGTCTGGGCCAGGGCCACCTCGTGCAGGATCTGTTTGAGCCACAGCTCCTTGGTCTGGTGGATGACGACGAACAGCATCTCGTCGTGCTCGTCCGAGATCGGATGCTGGGCGGCGAGCAGGTCGTCGAGCGCGAGATAGCCGGCGTAGGTGATGGTGGAGGGGCGCGGGTCGCTCGGATCGGTCATGGGCGACCTATCGCGCGCCCGGCGTTCGCGCTCAAGGCTCGTCGTCCGGCCGGCCGCCCGGATCGAGGCTGTTGTCGACCCGGTCGTCCCAGCCCTCGCGGCTGGACTTGAAGGCCAGCGCCATCAGCCCCCAGGCGAGCGTTATGGTCCCTGCGATGCACAGGACCAGGGCGATCCAGCCGTGCGTCGTCAGTTCCGCACCGCCCATGGCGTTCCACGCGGCGTTGATCCCCAGCGTGGCGGCGACGGCCACCCCCACGGCGATGAGCAGATTGCGGGCGAAGCGGGTCAGGCGGTGCGACATGACCCCCAGGATAGACCCGCCGGCCGGGCGCGGCGAGGGCGTCAGTGCGCCGCCGCCGCCCCGGGCAAATGGGTCTTGTCGTGCTTGCCGACACGGTCGACGAGGGTGCGGGCGGCCTTGCTCATCCCGACCACATCGACCTCCGCGCCCTGGCGGCGATAGCGGAACACCACCTTGTCGACCGCCGCGACGCCGGTCAGGTCCCACAGATGCGCCCCGCTCATGTCGATCTGAACCCGAACCGGGTGGCCGTGATATTCGAAGGCGGCGGCGAAGACGTCGGCCGAGGCGAAGAACAGATTGCCGGTGACCCGATAGCGCAGCACCCCCGCCTCCGGCGTCTCGATCTCCTCGACGACGATGGTCTTGCCGACCTTGCGCATGAAGAAGACGGCCGAGAGGACCACGCCGAGCACGACGCCCTTTGACAGGTCGTGGGTCAGGACGACCGTGGCGGTGGTGGCCACCATGACGATGGACGACTGCAGCGGCGTCGAGCGCAGGCGCAGCACCGAACCCCAGTCGAAGGTGCCGACCGAGACCATGATCATCACCGCCACCAGCGCCGCCATCGGGATGCGCGCGACCCAGTCCTGCAGCACGAGGATCAGGAACAGCAGGAACAGGCCGGCCCAGAGGGTCGACAGACGTCCGCGCGCGCCGGAGGTGACGTTGATGATCGACTGGCCGATCATGGCGCATCCGGCCATGCCGCCGAACAGGGGCGACAGGACGTTGGCGATCCCCTGCCCCCGTGTCTCGCGGTCCTTGTCCGACGGCGTGTCGGTGATGTCGTCGAGCAGGTTGGCGGTGAGCAGGCTCTCCAGCAGGCCGACGAAGGCGAGAGTGGCCGCGACCGGCCCGATGATGGTCAGGGTCTCCCAGGTCAGGGGCACGTTGGGAATCTGGAAGAACGGCAGGGTCGAGGGCATCTGGCCCATGTCGCCCACGGTGCGGACGTCGACGCCGCTCCAGATCACGAAGCCGCTGAGCAGGACGATGGCGACCAGCGGCGCGGGCACGGCCCTGGTGATCCGCGGCAGGCCGTAGATGATGGCCAGCGCCGCGCCGACCAGGGCGAAGGTCTGCCAGTTGGCCCCGATCAGCTCCGGCAGCTGGGCGAGGAAGATCAGGATGGCCAGGGAGTTGACGAAGCCCGTCATCACGCTGCGCGAAACGAATTTGATGTAGCGGCCCAGTTTCAGCAGGCCGACGACAATCTGGATCAGGCCGCACAGCAGGGAGGCGGCGAACAGGTATTCGAGGCCGTGGTCCTTCACCAAGGTGACCATGACCAGGGCCATGGCCCCGGTGGCGGCCGAGATCATGGCGGGACGCCCGCCGACGAAGGCGATGGTCACGGCGATGACGAAGCTGGCGTAGAGGCCGACGGCCGGATCGACCCCGGCGATGATCGAGAAGGCGATGGCCTCGGGGATCAGGGCGAGGGCGACGACGGTGCCCGCCAACAGATCGCGGCGGGGATTGGCGAGCCATTGCTGACGCGCCGAGGCGAAGACGGACATGGAACCAGACTGACGCTTGCGCGGGCCGGCCGGGCGGCGGACTCGCTCAGGTTTCCCGGCGGATCGGCGGCCGGGCTAGCCACCCGGTCGGGCCGGGTCCTTGAGGAGGCGGCTTGTGCGTCATCCGGCCCGGACGATCAACCCGTGATCAGCGCCGGACCCACTGGCCCTGGGCGTTGCGGTACCATTCGCCGGAGCTGATGCGCGGCAGCAGCTGGCTTTCGAACATGCGCGCGCCGGCGACGGCGCCGGTGGTGCCGGCCGCCTGGCCCCGGCGGGCGTAGGCCTCGCGGCGCGCCTCGTTGGTGACCTCGACGGCCTGGACCAGGGCGGGGTCGGACGCGGCGACGCGGAAGCCGAGATAGCCGTCGGCCTGCTCGCCGACCACGCCCTCGACCTTGGCCGAGTCGATCATCGCCTTCTGCTGGGCGGTCTGAGCGAAGGCGGCGCCCGCGGCCACGCCCAGCGCGGCGACGGCGGCGGCGACGACGAAGAGCTTGCGGAAGGACATCGGAGGCGACTTTCGCATCAGAACAGGTTCGGGTTCTCGGCGAGGAGGTCCTGAAGCTCCTTGTCGAGGCGGACGCGCACATCGGCGTCCAGTTTGGCGTAGATCTGGATCGGGTCGACCTGAAGCCGGACCGTGGGCGTGCACGCGGCGGCGCCGGTGGCGGCGATCAGGCCGATCAGGGCGAGGCGCATGCGCGTCGAGGTCATGGCGGGGGTCTCCGTTGATCCACGCCGATCTAACGCCGCGCGGGGTGAATGGGTTCTGAACGGCCGGTTTGGCGCGTTCAAGGCCGGCCCGACGGCTCGCCGTTGCGGGCCCGGTTCAGCTCCAGCAGGTCGCTGACCAGCTGGTTGAGGTTGAGGGTGGTGTCGAGCGTCAGGTCGATGCCGGTGCCCGACGGCAGCGGCAGTTCGCGGTTGAGGAACTCCCGGCTGATGAACTCGGCCAGCGGGATGCGCAGCTCCTGCCGCTGAGGTGGATCGTGGCGGCCGCGGATGCGGAACAGGACGCCGATACGGCCCTCGTCCAGGCTGTTGACCTCGGCCGAGAGGATGTCGAACGACAGGTTCTCCATCGCCTGGTAGGCCAGGTCCTGCACCGTATTGGGCGGCACCCCCTCGCCGCCCCCGCCGGCCTCGAGCCCGCTCAGCGCCTCCCGCTGGATCGACAGGCGGCCCGGCTGGACCGCCGCCAGCGATCCGCCCGAGATGCGGATGCCCGCCTGCGGATCCGAGGTGAACGGCAGGCGGCCCGACACCACGGCGTCGAGCATCACCTTGTCGCCGAAACCCGAGCCGGCGATGACCTCGCCCAACTGGACGTTCTCCAGCACGATGACGCCGCTGAACGGCTGACTGCGGTCGAGCGGCAGCACGAAGGGCTCGACCCGGACGACGCCGCCGGCCACCGTCAGGTCGCCGCCCTCGACGGCGACCCCCGCCTTGTCGAGACCGAAGGTCAGTTCGACGTCGGTCAGGGGGGCGACGGATTCCAGCACATCGGCCGTCAGGCGCTGACCCGGGGCGGTGACCAGCGGGGCGAGGCTGGTGAAGTCTATGGTCCCCTGCAACCCCTTCACCGGGCCGGCCGGGCTGACGAAATCGAGGTTGGGGATGGTCAACCGGCCCGAACTGGAGCCCTCGGCGTCGGCGAGCCAGTCGATGCGGCCCTCGAAGGCGACGGAGCCGGTCGCCGGCGCGCCGACGAAATCCCCCGCCAGCGGGCTGAGGTCGGCCGGCTGCAGGCCGCCCTCGGCGAAGACGATCGAGGGGGCGTCGATGGTCAGTCCGCCGGCGCCGCCCGGGCCGTCGTGGGTCAGATCCAGACGGCCGAGGGTCACGCCCTCGCGGGACAGGTCGAAGCCGCCGGTCCAGTCCTCGTCGGCCAGCCGCGCCGACCCCGAGGCCAGCAGCGGATGGAAGCGCAGCGGGGTGGTGGCGTCCTCGACGGTCGCGCGGTCGACGCGGGTCTCGAGCCCCAGCCCGGCCGGCCCGCCGGTCGCCGCGAAACGGCCCCGTGCGTCGCGGAAATGCAGGGCGAGGAAGGGCGCGGTCGCGTCGACGCCGGACAGGGCCCCGTCGGCGCGCCAGCGGCCGCCGGCGATGTCGACCAACGGCCGGTCGATCGGACAGGCCCGGCCGGACAGGTCGACGACATCGTTCTCGCCGAGCTCCAGCCGTTCGACCGTCAGCGGCGTGCATCCGGCCGCCGTGTAGGTCACGCGCCCTCCGGACGAGGTCAGCCGTCCCCGGGTGTCGAGAACAATGCCCCGGGCCAGCTCGAAATCGAGCGCGGCGCGGCCGTCGAGCTCGGCGGTGAAGCCGTCGGCGGTCAACCGCCAGGCGGGGATGGCGAAGGCCGCCTCGGGCAGGCCCCGGCCTCGCGTGGCGGTCAGGGCGAGGCTGCCGCCGCCCCTCTGGCCGGGCGCGGCGGCGAAGACCGGACCCGCACCGGGGCGGATCGTCAGCACCCCGCCGTTGGCCGGGCGCAGGGTCGCGGGCCGGTCGAGCGTCACCCGCGTCCCGCCGCCGCCCGAGACGAAGGTGAAGGCCGGCGCGTCGACGGCGAAGGCGCCGAGCGCCAGGTACATCTCCGTCAGAACGGCGCCGTCGCCGCGCGCCGCCGGCCCGCCCCCCCGCCACACGCCCCGGGGCGCCCACCG
>JAAXIW010000182.1 GCA_012270135.1 Brevundimonas sp.
CGGGCGGCTTCATCCGTTCCCGACGGGCGGGACGGGGCGGGGCTAGCCCGACATCCCCGAGCAAGGACCGAGCCCTGCCCGCCCTGTCGCGCCTCGCCGCCCTGACCGCCGCCGCCGTTCTGCTGACGCCCGCACCAGCGATGGCCGACCCGGACGCCGACCGCTTCCGCGCCGATGCAGACGCCTTCATCCGCCGCGCGGTGGACCGGGTCGGTGTGGTTCCGGGGTTGTCGATCGCCGTGGTCGAGGGCGAGGATGTATTGATGAGCGCCGGCTATGGCGTCGCCGATCTGGCCACCGGCGCGCCGGTCGACGCCGACACCCGCTTCTATATCGCCTCGTCGACCAAGTCGTTCACCGCCCTCGCCATCGCCGCGATGGACGCGCGCGGGGAGGTCGATATCGAGGCCCCGATCACGGCGTGGTCCAGCCTTTCGGGCGCGCCGGCCGACCTGCTCGCCGGCGTCAGCCTCGCCGACCTGCTCAGTCACCGCTCTGGGCTCGACAACTCGGCCATGTCGTTCCGGGCCGCCATGTCCGGGGAGCATACGTCGGAGGCGATGCGCGGCCTGGTCGCGGCGACGGTGGCGAGGAACGACACCCCCCACGGAACCTTCCGTTACTCGAACGCCGGCTACAATCTGGCCACCACCCTGCTGGAGGCGCGCGACGGCCGGGATTGGCGGGTTCTCGTCCGGGACGAGGTGTTGCGCCCCATCGGCATGACGGACACCACGGGTTGGATATCCGAAGCCCGGGCGGGGGGCGGGGTCGCCGCCGGCCATCTCGGCCACCGCGCGGACGGGCCGGTCAGAAGCCCGCTGCAGAAGGTCGATTCCACCATGCAATCCGCCGGCGGGCTGGTCTCGACGGCCGACGACATGGCCCGCTGGCTCGAAATTCAGATCAACGACGGCGTGCTGGACGGGCGTCGGGTGTTCCCGGCCGGACTCGTCGCATCGACCCACCGGCCGCTGGCGACGAACGGCGCCGCCTTCGGCCCCTATATCCGCGATACCTATGGTCTGGGCTGGCAGATCGGCCGTTACGGCGACGATGTTCTGATCCATCACTTCGGCAATTTCGCGGGCTCTCGCGCCCATGTCTCCTTCATGCCGGAGCGTCGTCTGGGGGTGGTCGTCATGATCAACGAGGATGCGGTCGCCGGCGGCCTCGCCGACCTGGTCGCCAACTACGTCTACGACTGGCACGCCGCGCGTCCGGATCTGGAGGCGGCCTACGACGCGGCCCTGACCGCCCTCGTGGCCGAGCGCGACAGGGCTCAGGCCTCGATCGCCAGGCAGACCGCCGAGCGCGCCTTGCGTCCCTGGAGGCTGTCCCGCCCGCTGTCCGCCTATGCGGGAACCTATGTGGGGCCGACCCTCGGCACGATCCGTGTCGTCGAACGGGACGGCGTCCTGATCGTCACGTCCGGGGTCATGGAGGCGGTCGCCGAGCCCTTCACGCGGCCCGAATCGATCCGCGTCGAACTGGCGCCCTTGCAGGGGCAGGCGATTCTGTTCGCCCCCGACGGCGAGGCGCCGGCCAGCCTGGAGTTCCTTGGAGAGACGTTTACGCGGCGCTGACGGGACGGCGTCAGAATCCGTCCGGAGCCGACTGGCCGTCGGGGAGGTAGCGGCCGCCGACATAGGCTACGGCCAGCCACAGCGAGGTCCACAGGCTCCAGATCACGATGGCCAGCGGAATGTCGGTCTCCGCCGCGCCCGCCGCGTCGACCTGGCCGATCAGGCCGACCGCCGCCGCCGCCAGCGCCGCCGCATAGACGACCATCCGCGACCACGGGCGGCAGGCCAGAAGAGCCACGGCGCCGATGATGAGCAGAACGCCGGTCAGCAGCCACGGGAACTGGGGCACCCAGAGGCCGAGAGTCATGTGGAAGCCGCTGTAGAGAAGCAGGATCACACCGGTGGCGCGGGGCAGGAACATCGGAGCCTTCAACGCAAGAGCGGCCCGGAACGGGCGTGTAGATCATCGCCCGGCTGGATTGGTGTTGCGTTAAGCGGCAGCGTTAACCCGTGCGTTCAGGCATAGTTGAAGCTGATAGAGATCCGCTCGCTCTTCGCAGCGTTGACCGGCACCTCGTGGCGCAGCCAGCTTTCCCACATCAACACGGTCCCGGCCTTCGGAGCCAGATAGACGAACGGCCGCTCGGCCTCCGGGGCGTCGGCGTGGACAGCGGGGCGCGCCATCATCATCGGCAGGCGCGGATCCTCCAGCTTCAGGGCCGAGGCGCCGTCCGGGACCTCGACATAGACCGTCCCGCTGAGGAAGGCATGAGGATGGATATGGCCGGTGTGGCCGCCGCCGGGCTTGAGGATATTGACCCACAGATTGTCCAGCCGTGGCCGCCTCGCCAGGTCGAAATTTAGAGCTTTGGCATAGGCTTGTGCGTGTTTGTCGAGAAGTCGCTTGAGGTCGGCGAACTCGGGCATGCGGTGCGGCAGGTCGGTCAGCGAGCCGTAGGAGGTGTAGCCGCGATAGCCGTGCTCCCGGCACCAGCGCCGACCGGCCTCATCCTCGGCCGCCAACGTCCGGCAGGCGTCGGCCAGGGCTGCGTTGAAGGCGGCGAACCCCGGCCCGGCCTCCAGCGACGCTTCATAGACCTGGGTGACGAACAGCGGGCGCAGGGACATGGCGGCTGTCTAGCGCAGGCTGGGGGTATCAGAAAGGCAGCGCCGTCTCGCCGCGCAGGATGGCCTCGGCCTCGGGCGTGTGCCTGCCGCCGGCGCGATCGTGCAGGATCAGCGGCGGCAGCAGGCGCAGCGGCGCCCGCCCGGTCTTGATCGCCTGCACCAGCACCCGTTTGGCCGGTTCGTCCGCATACGGATGCACTGGTCGCACGGAGAACGATCCCGCCGTTTCGCCGAGCAGGACCAGCAGATCGGCCAGCCGGTCGGCGCGATGAATCATCACGATCCGGCCCCCCTCGCGCACCGCCTTGAGCAGGAACCGGGTCCACGCCGCCAGGCCGTCGTCGGCCATCCACGCTCCGTGCTTGCCGGGGGACGGCGCCCGCAGGGCGCCCGGATCGTCGAAGAAGGGCGGATTCGAAACCGCCCGCTCGAACGGCTCGAGCCCCAGACAGCGGAATCCCGCCGCCACATCGCCGTCCAGAACCCTGGCCTCCGCCCGGTTCAGGGCCGCATTCTCCCGCGCCAGCGCCGCCATGAAGGGGTCGCGCTCCAGGCCGGTCAGACTCACGCCGGGCGCCCGCGCCGCCAGCTGCATCAACACGGCGCCCGCGCCGCAGCCCGCCTCGATGACCCGCTCGCCCGGCTGGGCCCCGGCCGCGGCGGCCAGCAGGGCGGCGTCCATACCGGCGCGATAGCCCTTCGCCGGCTGACGCAGACGGACGCGCCCGCCAAGCAGGGCGTTCTCGACGATTTCCACGTCCTGTGGCGGTGATGGTGCGACGGTCACGCGGCTTGACCCTTCATGGCCCGATCACCATTGTGCGCCGCATCGCCGCCCTGCAAGACGGCGGCTGGATTTTCAGGCGTGATCCTCCCCCCGCGCCGTGCCCATGAGTTCTCCGTTGGACGCTGTCACCGTCGCCGAGTCCCGCCCCAAGGGAGACGTTGAGCCGCTGGTGCGGTTGGCGAAGCGCGACATGGCCGCGGTCGATACCCTGATCGTCGAGCGGATGCAGTCGCAGGTGCCGGTGATTCCGCTGCTGGCCGAGCATCTGGTCTCGGCGGGCGGCAAGCGTCTGCGTCCCCTGCTCACCGTGGCCGCCGCCCGGGCCTCCGGCGCCGGCGAGGATATCGACGCCTCGCGCAAGCTGGCCGCGGCGGTCGAGTTCATCCACACCGCCACCCTGCTGCATGACGATGTGGTCGACGGCTCCAACCTGCGGCGCGGCAAGACCGCCGCCCACCTGATCTGGGGGGCGCCCTCCAGCGTGCTGGTCGGCGACTTCCTGTTCGCCCGGGCCTTCGAGCTGATGGTCGAGACCGGCCAGATGCGCGCCCTCGGCATCCTCGCCACAGCCTCCAGCGTCATCTCCGAGGGCGAGGTGCTGCAGCTGACCCGCGCCCACGACCTGAATCTCGATCAGGACACCTATCTGCGCATCATCTCGGCCAAGACCGCCGAACTCTTCGCCGCCGCCGCCGAGGCGGGCGCGCTCGGGGCGGGGGCCGACGAAGCGGCTGTCCAGGCCCTGCGCGCCTATGGCCTGAATCTCGGCATCGCCTTCCAGTTGGCCGACGACGCGCTGGACTACGGCGGCGCCTCGGCGACTCTGGGCAAGAACGCCGGCGACGACTTCCATGAGGGCAAGGTGACCATGCCCTTGCTACTGGCGGTCGCCCGCACCCGGGGGCGCGAGGACGCCTTCTGGGAGCGCACCATCAACCAGGGACAGCGCACCGACGACGACTTCCGCCGCGCCCGCGAACTGATCATCGGCACGGGCGCCATCGGCGGCACGATCGACACCGCCTGGGACTACGCCGCCGCCGCCCAGGACGCCCTGAAGCCGCTGCCGGCCGGCGAATGGCGCGATGCGCTGGAACAATTGGCCGATTTCGCGGTCAGCCGGGCGGCCTAGCGCAACGAGGCGCAGAACCGCTGGATGCGGGTGCAGGCTTCCTCCAGCACGTCCTCCGACGTTGCATAGCTGATGCGGAAATAGGGACTCAGGCCGAAGGCGGAGCCCTGCACCACGGCCACGCCCTCGGCGTCCAGCAGTTCGGTCGCGAAGGCGTCGTCGCTGTCGATCCCCGCCCCGCCTTCGGTCGTCTTGCCGATCAGCCCCTCGCTCGACGGATAGACGTAAAAGGCTCCCTCGGGCGTGGCGCCGCGGATGCCCGCCGCCTGATTGAGCATCGACACCACCAGATCGCGCCGCGCCTCGAAATGCTTCGCCCTTTCGGCGATGAAGTCCTGCGGCCCGTTCAGCGCCTCGACCGCCGCCCACTGGCTGACCGACGAGGGGTTCGACGTCGTCTGCCCCGCCACCTTGCGCATCAGGTCGATCAGGGGCTTCGGCCCGGCGCCGTAGCCGATGCGCCAGCCGGTCATGGCGTAGGCCTTCGACACCCCGTTCACCGTCAGCGTCCGCTCGTACAGATCCGGCGCGACCTGGGCGATGGTCCGGTAGTCGAAGTCGCCGTAGATCAGGTGTTCGTACATGTCGTCGGTCATCACGCAGACCTGCGGGTGGCGGCGCAGCACGGCGGCCAGCGCCTCCAGCTCCTCGCCCGTGTAGGCGGCGCCCGTGGGATTGGACGGCGAGTTGAGGATCAGCCACTTCGTCCGCGGCGTGATCGCTGCCTCCAGCGCCTCGGGCCGCAGCTTGACGCCGTCCGCCTCGTGCCCGCCCACGGTGACCGGCTCTCCCCCCGCCAGCAGCACCATGTCGGGATAGCTGACC
>JAAXIW010000249.1 GCA_012270135.1 Brevundimonas sp.
TCGCTGCGCGTGACCCGGCCCAGGGCGGCGGGCGGCGCCAGGTCGGCGTCGAGCGCCTGATCCATCATCGACTCGATCTTCAGCTCGACGTCGTCGGACAGCTTGTAGCCGTCCGGGCCGAACAGCTTGATGCCGTTGTCGAGATAGGAGTTGTGCGAGGCCGAGATCATCACCCCGATGTCGGCGCGCATCGAACGGGTCATCATCGCCACGCCGGGCGTCGGCAGCGGCCCGAAGGTGCGCACGTCCATGCCGGCGGCCGAGAAGCCGGCGACGAGGGCGGGTTCGATCATATAGCCCGACAGGCGGGTGTCCTTGCCGATCACCACCAGGTGGCGGCGGTCGTCGGCCGACATGAACAGGCGGCCGGCGGCGAGGCCGACGCGCAGGGCCCCCTCGGCCGTCATCGGGTGGCTGTTGGCGCGACCGCGAATGCCGTCGGTCCCGAAATAGCGTCTCTCGCCCAAGTTCCGTCTTCCTCGTGTTCGCCTGCCGGTGTCGCGCAGAAACGTTGCGAAACCGCTTTTCAGGTGCAATTCCCGGGTGGTGTCGCCTACACCGGCGGCCACAGTCACGGTCGGCTTAGACCGTCCAGAGGTCCTGCGCAAAGCGCGGACGAGCACTTTCCAGAGGTCTTGTTCATGTGCGGCATCATCGGCGTGACCGGTACCGGACCGGCGGTTCCCCGCCTGATCGACAGCCTGAAGCGGCTGGAATACCGGGGCTATGACTCGGCCGGCGTGGCGGCCCTGGTCGACGGCCGCATCGAACGGCGTCGCGCCAAGGGCAAGATCCGTGAGCTGGAGGCTGTGCTGGCCGCCGAACCGTTGGCGGCCACGGTCGGCATCGGCCACACCAGCTGGGCCACCCACGGCGCCCCGCCGACCGAGAATGCCCACCCGCACAAGGCCGGTCGGGTCACGCTGGTCCACAACGGCATCATCGAGAATTTCGCCGAGCTGAAGGCCGAGCTGGAGGGGGCCGGGCGGACCTTCGAAAGCCAGACCGACACCGAGGTCGTCGCCCACGCCATCGACGCGGCGCTGGAGACCGCCAACGATCCGCTGGTCGCCTTCAAGACGGTGCTGGACCGGCTGACCGGGGCCTATGCCCTGGCCGTGCTGATCGAGGGCGAGGAGGGGCTGATCATGGGCGCCCGACGCGGGAGCCCGCTGGTGGTCGGCTGGGGCGAGGGCGAGATGTATCTCGGCTCGGATGCGCTGGCCGTCGGCCCGTTCACAACGCAGATCTCCTATCTGGAAGAGGGCGACTACGTCGGCATCGACCGTTCGGGCGCGCGGATGTTCGACGTCGGCGGAAACGCCGTCGACCGGCCGATCGTGCAGGTTTCGGCCTCGTCGGCCCTGGTCGAGAAGGGCGAGTACCGGCACTTCATGGAGAAGGAGATCCATGAGCAGCCGGACAGCGTCCAGCACACCCTGTCGGAATATCTCGACTTCGTGAACGGCAAGGCCAAGGCGGGCCCGACCGACTTCGCCGCCGTGGAGCGCATCCAGATCGTCGCCTGCGGCACCGCCTTCTACGCGGGCCAGATCGGGCGCTATGCGTTCGAGAAGCTGGCCGGCCTGCCGTGCGACGTCGAGATCGCCTCGGAGTTCCGCTATCGCCAGCCGGCGCTGACGCCGGGCACGCTGGCGGTCGCGGTCAGCCAGTCGGGCGAGACCGCCGACACCCTGGCCAGCCTGTCGTGGTGCAAGGCCGCCGGGCTGCAGACCGCGGCCTTGGTCAACGTCCATTCCTCGTCGATGGCGCGCGAAGCCGGGACCTTGTGGCCGACCCATGCCGGGCCCGAGATCGGCGTCGCCTCGACCAAGGCCTTCACCGCCCAGGTCGCCGGCCTGCTGGCGCTGGCCGTCACCGCCGGTGTGGCGCGTGGCCGGATCAGCCCGGACGAGGAGGCCAGACTGGTCCAGGCCCTGTTCGAATCCCCGCGCCTGATCGCCGAGGCGCTGCAGATGGAAGACCGCATGCGCGATGTCGCGCATGAGCTGTCCCGCGCCACCGACGTCCTGTTCCTCGGCCGCGGCGCCATGTTCCCTCTGGCGATGGAAGGCGCGCTCAAGCTCAAGGAAATCAGCTATATCCACGCCGAGGGCTATGCCGCCGGCGAGCTCAAGCACGGTCCCATCGCCCTGATCGACGAGGAAACGCCCACCGTCGCCCTGGCCCCGCTGGACGAACTGTTCGAAAAGACCGCCTCCAACCTTCAGGAGGTCGCCGCGCGCGGCGGTCCCGTTGTGATGATCGCCCCGCTGTCGGCGCCCACGCCCCACGGTACCGGCATCACCCGCATCGAGGCGCCGGACTGCCACCCCCTGATCGCGCCGCTGGTCTATGCCGTTCCGGTGCAAATGCTGGCCTATTTCACCGCCGTCCATAAGGGCACCGACGTCGACCAGCCCCGGAACCTTGCCAAGTCCGTCACGGTTGAGTGATCCCGTACAGGAGTCGTCCATGCCCGCCACGCCCGCCCGCCTGCGCAAGGCCGTTCTGCCCGTCGCCGGTCTCGGCACCCGGGTCCTGCCCGGCACCAAGACCACGCCCAAGGAGCTGCTGAACGTCGTTGACCGGCCGATCCTCAGCTACATCGTCGAGGAAGCGCGCGAGGCCGGGATCGAGCACATCGTCTTCGTCACGGGCCGCGCCAAGGCGGCCATCGAGGACTATTTCGACCACCAGATCGAGCTGGAGGCCCAGCTGGAGGCCAAGGGCAAGACCGACATCCTCGAGATGATGAACGCCGAACTGGCCCAGGCCGGCGAGATGAGCTTCACCCGCCAGATGCAGCCGAAGGGGCTGGGGCACGCCGTCTGGTGCGCCCGCGACATCATCGGCGACGAGCCGTTCGCGGTGATCCTGCCGGATGTGATCGTGGACGGCCAGCCGGGCGCCCTGAAGCAGCTGGCGGAGGTCTATGCGGAGGTCGGCGGCAACGTTATCGGCGTCGAACAGGTCCCGGACAGCGAGACGCACAAATACGGCATCGTCGATCCGCAGAGCCGGGACGGCCGCCGCATCCGCATGAAGGGTATGGTCGAGAAGCCGCCGCGCGGCGAGGCGCCGTCGAACCTGTCGATCTCGGGACGCTACATCCTGCAACCGGAAATTTTCGGCATCCTCGAGAACCAGCCGCGCGGGGCGGGGGGCGAGATCCAGCTGACCGACGGCATGGCCCGGCTGATGGCGGACCAGACCTTCACCGCCGTCGAATACGCGGGCGTGACCCACGACTGCGGCGACAAGATCGGCCTGTTGCGCGCCAATGTCGCCCTGGCCCTGAAGCGGCCGGACCTGGGCGAGGCGGCCCGCGCGGCCGTAGCCGCGCTCCTGTAGACCGACCTTGGGTCAGGCGGCGTCAGCCGCCCGTGCGGGTCGACGGCTGGCCGGTGACCTTGCAGACGTTGTCGAGTTGCGGACGGCCGCTCTGCTCGCCCGTGGGCGACAGGATGCCGCCGCGAGCCGTGCAGTCGGCGGCGAGGCGCTGGTATTCAGTCTCGTAGCGGGTTTCCCCCATGCCGGACGCGCAGGCCGACAGGGCGAGGGCGGCGACGGCGGGGACGGCGAAAAGGACGACACGCATGGTGCTTCTCCTGGTTAAGCTCAGGATATTATAGAGCCTGAGCGGCGGTTCCGTTCAACGGCGTCCACGAGACGCTCGAGATCGGCCGGCGAGGAGAGCCGGTGGTCGCCGCCCTCGACCAGGTCGAGCGTGACGTCGGCCCCGGTCAGCCGCTCGATCAGGGCGGTCTGGCGGCGCCAGGGCACGACGTCGTCGGCCCGTCCCTGCAGGATGTGGACCGGCGAGCTCACGGGCAGGGGGCCGCGCAGCACCAGCCAGTCGCGCGCCTCCTCGAACATGCGGCGGGTGAGGACGTACTCGCCGAGCCCCTCCTCGACCACGAGGGTCTCGCCCTCGCGGAGGATGGCCTGGCGCTCGTGATCGGCGAGGCCAGGCCACATCAGGTCCTCGGTGAAGTCCGGGGCCGGATTGACCAGCACGAGCCCGGCCAGCCGGTCCGGCCGGGCCAGGGCCAGCAGCAGGGCGACCCAGCCGCCCATCGAGGAGCCGACCGGCACGACCGGCCCCGCGAGGCTGTCGATCAGGGCGATCGCGTCCTCGCGCCAGCGGCCGATGGTGGCCTGCCGCCAGTCGCCGGATGAGCGGCCATGGGCGAAATGGTCGTAGCGGACGTAATTCCAGCCGCGCTCGCGCGCCGCGACGTCGAGCGCCAGCGCCTTGGTCCCCTCCATGTCCGAGCGGAAGCCGCCGATCCAGACCACGGTCGGGCCGGAGCCGCGCACGCGCTTCAGGGCGAGGCTTTCGCCGTCGGGCCGGGCCAGCTGTTCCACATCGTCCATCGGCGTCCCTCTCGCGCAATCGGTTCCGGACTGATAGCGAACGACCGCAAGCGAAGCGAAGGCCAATCCGCGTGTCAGAACCCAGGGTCCTGTTCGTCACCTCGAACCGCATCGGCGACTGCGTCATCTCTTCGGGGGTGATCCGCGAGATCGGCCGTCAAATCCCCGGCGCGAGGATCACCGTCGCCTGCGGCCGCCCGCCCGCGCCCTTCTTCCGTTCCGCGCCCGGCGTCGAGCGGGTCATCATCCTCGACAAGAAGAAATTCGCCGGACACTGGATCGATCTGTGGAAGCAGGTGTGGCGCACCCGCTGGGACATGGTCGTCGACATCCGCGGCTCGGCGCTGGCCTTCCAGGTGCGGGCGAAAACGCGGCGGGTCTATCACCGCGGGCTGGAGACCGGCCTGCCCAAGGTGGAGATGGTCACCCGGCTGATGGGGGCGGAGCGGACGCTCGACCCTGAACTGTTCATTGACGCTCAGGCCCGCCGCGAGGCTGCGGCGGTCATCGATCCGCAACTGGCGACCGCGCCGGGACCGATCCTCGCCCTCGCCCCGATCGCGCACCAGCCCGGCAAGAGCTGGCCGGCGGACCGCTGGGGCGCCTTGGTCGAGAAACTCAAGGCCGAGCCGCGCTTCGACGGCTGGCGCTTCATGCTGGTCGGTGGTCCGGGCGACCACCCGCCCGCCGCGCCGGCGCTGGCGGCGGCCGGTCCGCGGGGGATCGATTTCGTCGGCAAGGGCGACATCCTCGCCTCGGCGGCGGCGATCGACCGCGCGGCCCTGTTCGTGGGCAACGATTCCGGCCTCATGCATGTGGCCGCCGCCGCAGGCCGGCCGACGCTGGGCCTTTTCGGGCCCACCGAGTGGTGGCTGTACGGCCCGTGGGGGCCGAAGACGCGCACCGTCGCCTCGAACGAGACGCGCGGCGAGTTCGCG
>JAAXIW010000217.1 GCA_012270135.1 Brevundimonas sp.
GAGGACAGCCTCGGCCTGCCGCGCTTCATCTATGCGATCGACTGGGGCTTCCTGTGGTTCCTGACCCGCCCGATCTTCATCGTGGTCGAGTTCTTCTACGGCATCCTGGGCAATTTCGGCCTCGCCATCCTGGCGCTGACGCTGACCGTCCGCCTGATCATGTTCCCGCTCGCCAACAAGAGCTACGAGAGCATGTCGAAGATGCGCAATCTCCAGCCGAAGATGGAGGAGATCAAGAAGAAGCATCCCGACGAGCCGCAGAAGCAGCAACAGGAGCTGATGGCCCTGTACCAGAAGGAGAAGATCAATCCTCTGGCCGGCTGCCTGCCGCTGCTGCTCCAGATCCCGGTCTTCTACGCCGTCTACAAGATGCTTTTCGTGACCATCGAGATGCGGCATCAGCCCTTCTTCGGCTGGATCCGCGACCTGTCGGCGCCCGACCCGACCACGATCTGGAACCTGTTCGGCCTGCTGCCTTGGGACCCCTCCTCGGCGCCGCTGATCGGCGGCCTGCTGGGCGGCACTTTCGCGCTCAGCATCCTCGCCATCTTCTACGGTCTGACCATGTGGCTGCAGATGGCCATGAGCCCCCAGGCGCCGGACCCGATGCAGCGCCGCATCTTCCAGCTGATGCCGATCGTCTTCACCTTCATCATGGCCACCTTCCCGGCCGGCCTGCTGATCTACTGGGCGTGGTCGAACATCCTGACCATCTTCCAGCAGTACATCATCATGCACCGGCTGAAGGCCGAGAACCCGATCGACACCTTCATCGCCCGGATGAAGAAGGCGAAGGCCTGACTTGGACGAGTTCACGCCCGAGGAGCTGGAGCAGGCGCGCATCCTTTTCGCGCGCCCGGCGACCTTCGTCATGGGGTGCGCCAAGATCGAGCAACTGCCCGAGCCGGACCTGCCCGAGATCGCCTTCGCCGGCCGATCGAACGTCGGCAAGTCCAGCCTGATCAACGGCCTCGTCGGGATGCACAAACTGGCCCGCGCCTCCAATGAGCCGGGCCGCACACGCGAGGTCAACTTCTTCGACCTCGACGGAAAGATGCGGCTGGTCGACCTGCCCGGCTACGGCTGGGCCAAGGCGTCGAAGGCGACCGTCAAGAAATTCCAGGATCTCGGCCGCGACTACCTGCGCGGGCGGGTCACCCTGAAGCGGGTCTATCTGCTGATCGACGCCCGCCACGGCCTGAAGAAGGTCGATGACGAAGCCCTCGACGCCCTCGACCTCGCCGCCGTCAGCTACCAGATCGTCCTGACCAAGGCCGACAAGCTGAAGAAGGGCGAGGCGGAAAAGGTCCAGGCCGCCACGCTCAAGGCGATCGCCAAACGCCCCGCCGCCTATCCCGCCGTCATGGTCACCTCGGCCGAGAAGGGCGACGGCCTGCCCGAGCTGCGCGCCGAGATCATGCGCACGACGGGGGTGGAGCTGTAGAGCGATCCCCGCCGGCGCGAAGCGGCGGCGAACGCGGATTGGTCTTGCAGTGCTGGTTGGTCACAACGAACACAAAGGACTCACAAAAGGCACAACGGGAGTGGAGCCGCCCCGTATATCGTCGTGTTCTTCGTGCCTCCGTTGTGTTCTTTGTGATGAACCAACCGGATGTGGGGCCGGGCCGGACGTTTCCGGCTTCGCCAGGTAAGCGGAGCACGACCACGACGATGCACACCCGCCACATCCAGACTGATCGGCTGAACCAGCAGATCCTCGAGGCCGGCTCCGGTCCGCTGGTGCTGCTGGTCCACGGCTTCCCCGAACTGGGCGTCAGCTGGCGGGCCCAGGTCGAGGCCCTGGCCGACGCCGGCTATCACGCCGTCGCGCCCGACATGCGCGGCTACGGCGGGACCGACAAGCCGGCAGAAACCGCCGCCTACGGCATCCTCGATCTCGTCGGCGACATGGTCGATCTGGTCCGGGCGCTGGGCGAGACCTCGTGCGTCGTCGTCGGCCACGACTGGGGCGCGCCGGTGGCCTGGCACTGCGCCCTGATCCGCCCCGACCTGTTCCGCGCCGTCTTCGGCCTGTCGGTGCCGTTCCAGCCGCGCCGGCCGAAGGGCCCGCCCACCGCCGCCATGACCGCCCTGTCGAAGCGCGGCGGACTCGGCGATCTCTACATCAGCCGTTTTCAGGCCTCCCACGCCCATCTGGCGTTCGACTCCGACCCGTCCACGGCCCTGCGCAAGATGTTCCACGCCTATGACGGCGCTACGCCGGACGGGCGCCAGTCGACCGGCTTCCTGCCGGACGGCGTCAGCCTGACCGACTCAATTGCCGACGACGCCACCCTGCCGCCATGGATGAGCGGGGCCCACTTCGCCGAATATGTCGCCGCCTTCTCCGCCGGCGGTTTCAAGGGGCCGGTCGACTGGTACCGGAACCTCGATGCGAACTGGGCCGCGACAGCCTTCCTGCAGGATGCGCGCATCCGCGTCCCCGCCGCCTTCGTGGTGGGCGAGCGCGACCCGGTCCGCCACTACGCCGGCCCCGCAGAGGCCGGCCTGAAGGACTGGGCCCCGGACCTGCGCCTGCAGCAGGTCGTCCCCGGCGCCGGCCACTGGATCCAGCAGGAACGTCCCGCCGAGGTGAACCGCCTGCTGCTCGACTTCCTGGGTGAACTGCTCACCTAGAGACCGGCCTTGGGATGGCGAGAGAATTTCAAATTGCGCAATCTCCGGTTTCGGCTAAGACTGGTCCGCATCGGAGGAGCCGTCATGCATCGCCTGTCATCCTGCCTGATCGCCGTCGCCGCTCTCGCTGCGGCTCTGCCCGCCGCCGCCCAACAGCAGCCGGCCCGGCCCGGCGGACCACCCCCGTCGGGGCAGGCCAGAATCGTGATGGACCGGTCCTATCAGGCGATCATGCCGGGCATACAGGCCGACTATGAGACCTTCCTCGACGCCGCCGCCGGCAACAACCTGCCCGCCCAGCCGCTGGCGCGCATCGACCTGGCCAACCGGGTCAGCACCCTGATCGAACTCGGCCGCTGCACCGACGCCCGCAACGAGGCGCGCGAGGCCGGGGACCGTCAGACGGCCCTCCGCGCCCGGCAGATGTGCCGCGTCGACCGGCGCACCAGCTGACCTAGACCGGATCGGTCGGCCCCGGCTTGACCGTCCCGGGCGCCGGTTCGGGCGTGGACGGCGTGTCGGGCAGGGGGATGAACTCGAAATCGTCCTCGCTGGGCAGGGCCATGCGCCCCGCCTTCCAGTCCGCCTTGGCCTGGTCGATCCGTTCCTGTTTCGAGTGGACGAAATTCCACCAGATCAGCCGCGGCCCCACCGGCTCGCCGCCCAGCACCATCACCGTCGAGGGCCGCACCGCCCGCACCGTCGGCTCGGCGGTCGGCTCCAGCACGATCATCTGGCCTTCGTGGAAGGTGCGGTCGCCGACCTCGATCTCGCCCTTGGCGACGTACAGCGCCCGCTCCGAATAGCCGCCGGCGACGCCCTTGCCCGGCGGAGGGGTGGTGCGCACACCCTCGCCCAGCTCCCAGTGCACATAGAACAGCGGCGACGACACCGGCACGGCCGCCCTGGCCCCATAGGCCTCGCCCGCCACCAGCCGCGCGAACAGGCCGCCGTTCTCATAGGCCGGCTGATCCGCCTCGCCGTGGTGATGGAAGGACGGGTCGGTCTCCTCGGCCTCCTCCGGCAGGGCGATCCAGGCCTGCATGCCGTGCATCGGGCCGCCCGTGGATTTCTTCAGCGGATCGGTGCGCTCGGAGTGGACCACGCCCTTGCCCGCGGTCATCCAGTTGACCTCGCCGGGGCGGATGGCCTGGGTCGCGCCGGTGTTGTCCCGGTGCATGATCTCGCCCTCGAACAGATAGCTCAGGGTCGACAGGCCGATGTGCGGATGCGGCCGCACATTGATCGCCTCGGCCCCGGGCGCGAACTCCGCCGGCCCCATCTGGTCGAGGAAGATGAACGGCCCGACCATGCGCCGGGCGTGGAACGGCAGCACCCGCCCGACCTCGAACCCGCCGAGATCCTTGCGCCGGGCGTCGATCACCATCTCGATCATTGTCTTGTCCCCGTCAGTCCAGACGCAGCCGGGAGATCAGCGCCGGGTCGGGCGTCGGCGTGCGCGGCGCCCCCTCCCCGTCGAAATCGCTCCACTGCGACCGCGATACGAACACCAGTTCGCCGTTGTGGACCAGCCCGTTCGTCGGCTCGTCGAGCTGCGGCAGATTGGCGGCCAGCACCTCGACCGCCTCGATCCGGCTCCAGCCCGCGTCCAGCGTCAGCCTGAGCACCCGCTGCGGAGCCACGCCGTTCTGGAGGGCGTAGACGAACCGCCCGTCGGAGATCAGGCCGTCGACGCCGATCAGGCTGGCGTTCGCCGGGGCCTGGAGCCGCGTCGCCGCCCCGCTCGCCCGGTCGACCCGCCAGACGCCGGAGGAATAGTCCGCCACGATCAGGGCGGCGCCGTCCGGCGTCACCGCCATGCCCTGGGGCGAGCGCATCTGGCCGGCGGGCAGCAGCACCTCCAGCGCCTCGGCGCCCGGCTTCAGCTGGAACAGGTCGCCGCCGGCGACATAGACGGTCCCGTCCGGCGCCAAGGTCACGTCGCCCAGCATCTGGTCGGGACCCGGCGCCGGATAGCGCGCCAGCACCCGCCCACTGGCGGCGTCGATCTTCAGCAGGGCGCTGGCGAGGGGCGGCGCGTCGGCGGCCCGGTCATGCACAGCCGGCGGCAGCGGCGCGGTCGCGGCCCACAGCACCCCCGCCCGGGCGTCCATCGCCAGACCGAGCACGCCGCCGACCTCGGCGTCTGTCTCGAGGAATGGCGAGATCCCGCCCGCCTCGTCCAGCGCCACGATCGTCCGACCCCGAACCAGCGCCACCAGCCAGCGCCCGCGCGGCTCGTCCCGCGCCACGCTCTCGACCAGTCCGCCGCCGGGAACAGCCGCCAGCGGCATCAACCGCTCGGCCCCGACCGGCGCGCGATTGGCCCCGATGGCGGCGGCGAGAGCGTCGAACCCCGGCTGATCCGCCAGCGCCGACAGCGCCCGGTCGCCGGCCAGGTTCACCACCAGCCCGGCGTCGGCGTAGCGCCGCACATGGACCAGCGCCTCTTCGGGCCGGCCCGCCCCCGCCGCCAGTCGCGCCCGCATCAGCATCAGGCCGGGATGGTTGGGAATCCGACCGTCCGCCTCGGCCAGCCGCGCCGCCGCCGTGGCCAGGTCGTCGGCGTTGGCCGCCGCCACCCCCTCGGCCCGCAGCCGCTGGAAGGCGATCACATCCGGTTCGGAAGGCTCCTGCGCCAGAC
>JAAXIW010000137.1 GCA_012270135.1 Brevundimonas sp.
GTCCTTCCAGTAGACCATGATGGCGGCGGCGGTGTTGACCTCGATCCGCTCGGGGTCGAGGTCGCGCTTCAGCCAGCGGCGGCGCTCGAGGTTGAGGGCGATCTGGCGGGCGCGGTCCTCGGACGAGGCCGACAGCGAGCGCTGGGTGCCTGTGCCGATCCGGCCGTCGGAGGCGAGCCCGTGCCGGACCTGGAAGCCCCTGACGGCCTCCTCAAGCTCGGGGCCGTAGAAATTGCCCGCGCCGGCCAGCCGCGCGCCGTCGGCCGCGGACAGGTCGCCCTCGGCGACGAGACGCTGGATCAGCACCGGAATACGGGCGTCGCTGGTTCCGGGCTCGATCGTCGGACCGGCCCGGAACACCGGCCAGCTGCGGCCTTCGCGGATCATGCGGCGATAGCGGACATAGCCGGCCGACAGGTTGGAATAGCCGATGTCGGTCGGGGCCAGGCCCTCGAACCAGTCCACCAGCCGGTTCCCGGCCAGGGCGCCGTTGAGGCCGACAGGCAGATCCACCCGGTTCTTCTGCATCTCCCAGAGATCTTCGACGGTTTCCGGCCGGACCCGGCCCTCGGCCAGCACCCGGGCGTAGCCCAGGGCGGCGGCGGTGGTGCGCATCTCGGCCGTGGACGGGACCGCCGCCAGGGCGTCGAAGTCGAAGAAGTCAGCGGGCGACAGGCCGTGACGCTCGGCGCGCCCGGCCGCGTCCCGCAGGGCGCGGACGCGGTCCGGCGTCCAGACCGGGCGCCAGCCGTTCATCTCGTAGAAGGCGCGCACATCCGGCTGGATGGTGGCGGGCAGCCGGGCCAGCTGATCGTTGAAGCTGTCATAGAAGGCGATGGCGGCCGGATCGCGGGTCTGGGCCAGGACGACCCCGCCGCTTGCCGACGCGATGGCCGCCGCCGCCGCGCCCAGACCCAGTTGCCGTCGATTCATAACTGTCGCTCTTCGCCCGTTTTCACGCAGGACCCTGCGCCCACGCCCCGATGGTCCAACGCCGTCATGTTATCGGCGTTCCGGGCAAACAGAAAGGCGTCGGCCCGGGGACCGACGCCTTCGTGATCGTCTGAGGCCCAGGTGTGACCCGGAAGCCAGACCGGCTTACTTCTTGATGAAGCCGCCGAACTTGTTGTTGAAGCGCGAAACGCGGCCGCCGCGGTCCATCAGCTGCTGGTTGCCGCCGGTCCAGGCCGGGTGCGTCAGCGGATCGATGTCCAGGTTCAGCACGGCGCCTTCCTTCTGGTAGGTCGAGCGCGTCTGATAGGTCGTACCATCGGTCATCGTCACGGTGATGAAGTGGTAGTCGGGGTGCGTATCGGCCTTCATGGTCGTTGTCCGGTCTCTGCGCGGTGACGATGCCGACCGTCCGTGCGCGAAAATGAGAAACCCGCCGCGAGGCGGCGGGAATGAGCGGCGGCGTTTACACCGGGGGCCGTTCCGGGGCAAGAGGCGCGCGCATGACAGACACGACCGCCCCTGTTTCCGACGCCGCCGATCCGCATGGGCGGCCCGGCGCGGGCGCGCTGCTGATCGAGCAGATGGGCGAGGCGGGCCAGCGGCGGGCCCGGCGGCGGGACATCCGCCCGCTGGGGCGGCTGCTGCCCTACGCCCTGCGGCACAAGGGCCATCTGGCCATGGCGGCGCTGTGGCTGGTTCTGTCCACGACGGCGTCTCTGGCCCTGACCATCTCGGCGCGGGGGGCGATCGACAACGGATTCGAGGACGGCGGGGCGCGGCTGAACCTGTGGTTCATGGTGCTGGCGGCCAACGCCCTGTTCCTCGGCCTGGCGACGGCGGTGCGCTATTATTTCGTCACCAAGACCGGCGAGCGGGTGATCGCGGATGTCCGCAAGGGGCTGTTCGAGCGCATCCTGACGCTGGATCCGTCCTTCTATGCCCGGATGCGCACCGGCGAGGTGCTGTCGCGCCTGACCACCGATATCGCCCTGGTCGAGACGCTGCTGACCACCTCGGTCTCGTTCGCGGTGCGCAATTTCCTGACCCTGATCGGCGGGACGATCCTGCTGTTCGTGGTCAGCCCCAAGCTGACCGGGCTGGTGCTGCTGGTGGTGCCGCTGCTGCTGGGTCCGATCTTCCTGTTCGGGCGCCGGGTGCGGAAACTGACCGTCGCCGCCCAGGACCGGTTCGCCAATGCGGTCGGCTTCGCCGGCGAGAGCGTCGACGCCATCGAGACGGTGCAGGCCTTCGGCCGCGAGACGAGCGCCATCGGCCGCTTCGGCGAGGCGGTGGAGGCGGCGTTCGGGGTGTCGCTGATCCGCATTCGGGCGCGGGCCCTGATGACGGCGATGATCATCGCGGTGATGTTCGGCGGCGTCACCCTGGTGCTGTGGCTGGGCGCGCAGGACGTGATCGCCGGGCGGATGACGCCGGGCGCCCTGCTGCAGTTCGTGTTGCTGTCGGTGTTCGCGGCCAGCGCGGTCGGCGCCCTGGGCGAAAGCTGGGGCGACGTCCAGAAGGCCGCCGGGGCCATGGAGCGGATCGACGAGCTGATGCGCAGCACGCCCGGGATCGCCGCCCCCGCGACGCCGCGCGCCCTGCCGGAGCCGCCGGTCGGCGAGGTGTCGATGTCGGCGGTGCAGTTCAGCTATCCCGGGCGGCCCGACCTGCCGGCGCTGAAGGGCTTCTCCCTGACCGTGCGGCCCGGCGAGACCGTGGCCTTGGTCGGGCCGTCGGGGGCGGGCAAGAGCACGGTCTTCCGCCTGCTGCTTCGCTTCTACGATCCGCAGTCGGGCGCGGTGACGGTGGACGGGGTCGACGTGCGCGAGGCCGATCCCGTGGCGGTGCGGAGCCGCTTCGCCTGGGTCTCGCAGGAGGCGCCGCTGTTCTCCGGTTCCGCCAATGAAAACATCCGCTTCGGTCGGGAGGCTGCGACAGCAGACGACGTCCGGGCCGCCGCCGAGGAGGCCCAGGCCCTGGCCTTCCTCGAGGCCCTGCCGCAGGGGTTCGACACCCCACTGGGCGAACGCGGCAAGAGCCTGTCGGGCGGTCAGCGCCAGCGCATGGCCATCGCCCGGGCGCTGGTCCGCGACGCCCCGATCCTGCTGCTCGACGAGGCCACCTCGGCCCTCG
Source organism: Brevundimonas sp. (assembly GCA_012270135.1). Lineage (GTDB taxonomy): Bacteria > Pseudomonadota > Alphaproteobacteria > Caulobacterales > Caulobacteraceae > Brevundimonas. The sequence continues at coordinate 3,088 of JAAXIW010000137.1, forward strand.
ACGCCGAGAGCGAGCGGCTGGTGCAGGCGGCGCTCGACAAGGCCATGGCCGCCCGCACCACCATCGTCATCGCCCACCGCCTCGCCACCGTCCTGCGCGCCGACCGCATCGTGGTGATGGAGGACGGCCGGGTGGTGGAGGAGGGGACCCACGCGGCGCTGAAGGCCAAGGGCGGTCTGTACGCCCGGCTGGCGGAGCTGCAGTTCCGGGCGGAGTGAAGGCCGCTTTCGGCCCGTTGCGGACCCTGCGGCGGCGATGCAGACTGCGATCATGAGCGGCGATTTCACCTACGGCTTCGCTTGCGGAGTCGCGCTATGCGTCGTCGCAAAGATCGCCCACTTTCTGATCGTCAATTGGAAGAAGCTCTAGGGCGTTCAGAGGTTGGGTCGGTGACTTAAGCGCCAACGCCGCTCCAGACGGCGCTGGACTCGGGTTCGCTCTGGCCGCCTTTGCTTCGGGCGAGGGATCTTACGCTGTCAGCGCCGGGTCCAGATATTTCAGGTTCTCCGCCCGCACCTTCGCCGCCGCCTCGTCATACAGGAAGGGCAGGAAGGCGAAGCGTTCGCCGCGGGTGACGGGCGTGGCCTCGTGCAGGATCGAGCAGGAAAAGACGCAGGCGCCGCCGGGGGGCGGGCGGTAGGTGCGCGCGCCGTATTCGGGGAAGCGCAGGTCGCCGCCGTCGTAGTCGGCGTTGAGGTTGATCGAGACGGCGAAGCGGCGATGGGCCGTGCCCTTGGTGGTGTTGTCGCGGTGCGGCCGGAAGAAGCCGCCGGTCTCGGCGTCGTAGCGGGCGACCAGATAGCGCTCGATCCGGGTCGGTTTGAAGTTGAAGGCCTTCTCGATCTGCGGGATCAGGCGCCGGGTCAGGCGGGCCACCACCTGCTTCTGCAGGGCGTCGTCCTCGACGATGACGTCGGAGCGGCGCTTGTGCTGGGTGTCCATCATCAGGGTGGTGACGCCGTCGACCTCGCGCATGAAGCCCGAGGGTTCGCCGCCGGTTTCACGATAGAGGGCGATCAGCCGCTCGCAGAAGCCGGGCTCGAAGATGCGCGGCGTGACCAGCACCGGCGCCGTGGCGTGGAAGCCGCCGTGGACCGGCGGCGGGGCCAGGCCGGGCACCCGGTCGACCAGGGCCCCGGCCTGTTCGCGGTCGACCGCGGTCATGATGTGCAGGGCCGGATCGATCAGGAACCAGCGCTCGGCCTCGGCCGCGCCATAGAGGGCGGCGACCGCGCCGTCGGGGTCGAACAGGTGGCGCAGGCCGGGGACGACATCCTCACGCGTCTTGCGGCCCTTGTCCTTGCCGACGACCACGATGAAGGCGCTGGCGTGGGCGTCGTTGAAGGCCTCCCGCTGCCGCTCGAGGGTGGCGACGGCGGCCTCGACCCCTGGCCCGGCCGGCACGAAGGCGAGCAGCAGATAGCGGCCCGCCGCCGTGTCGAAGACATAGCGGGGATTGGTCAGGCCCTCGGCCGAAAAGGTCGGGGCCGGATCGCCGTACAGCAAAGCCATGCCGGGACGATGACGGGCGGGAGGCGGAAAATTCAAGCCGAATCGTCTAGCCGGCGGCCATGATTCCGCAGGCGACCCGTGCGCCCGCGCCGCCGATCGGCTGGGTGCTGTGGTCGTCCATATTGGCGTGGATGACGAGGGCCGAGCCGTCGGCGTCCCAAAGCCACTGGCCGGGGCCATCGCGGGCGATGCGGGCCCGGGTGGTGAAGACCTCGGCCCGGACGCGGCCTTCGGCGTCGGCGTGGACGTTGGGCAGGTCGCCGTCATCCGGTCCGCCGGCGTTGAGCAGGCCGTGCGGATCTTTCGGCTCGCCGTGATTGATGTGGCCGCCGGCCGAGGTGAACGGGGCCTCGCAAGCCGCGACGGCGTGGATGTGGACGCCGTGCCAGCCGGGGGTCAGGCCGTCGGCCTCGATGCGGATCAGCAGGCCGGTCGGGCCCTGGGTGAAGACGGCCCGTCCGATGTTCCGGCCGGCGGAATCGATCAGCGTCGCCTCGCCGAAATCGCCCGTCGCGGCGCGCGACGGCCGCCACGAATAGTCGTTGGTGGTGACGCTGACGCAGGCCGCCAGGGACGCCGCGAGCGGCAGGAGGGCGAGGCCGATCATTCTTGCAGGACGCATGGTGAAAATTCCCTGTCTTAACAAGGGCCGTCATCGGCGGCTTCGCTTTGCC
>JAAXIW010000316.1:0-3647 GCA_012270135.1 Brevundimonas sp.
GCATCTTCGCCGACCAGGGCGACCGCCCGACCGCCTATATCGCGGGCGAGGAGGGGGCCGGCGCCGCCGGCGTCGGCCTGCGCTACGGCCGCGGCGCGCTGCACATGAAGGACCTCTCGGCCTCGCAGGAGGTCTTCTGGCAGGGCATCTCGATCGGCTGGGACGTCGGCGGCAACGCCAGCCGGGTCTTCACCCTGGTCTACGGCCTGTACCACCCCGACATGATCTATCGCCGCTACCCCGGCGTGGAGGGCTCGGCCTATCTGGTCGGCGGCGTCGGCGTGAACTACCAGGCCGCCGACGGCATCATCCTGGCCCCGATCCGCACCGGCGTCGGCCTGCGCCTCGGCGCCAACGTCGGCACCATGGCCTACAGCCGCCAGCGCAACCTGCTGCCGTTCTGATCCTCATCCCCCGGCGAGCATCGCCTCCAGCCCTTCCCGCCACGTCGGATACCTCGGCCGCCAGCCCAGCTCGGCCTTGGCGCGGGCGTTCGAGAGGCGTTTGGAGTCCCGGTAGAAGCGCCGCATGGCCTCGCTGACCGATGGATCGTCCAGATCGACCTCGGGCGGGCGCGGCAGGCCCAGCCGCCGGGCGGCGTCTTCCATGACCACGTCGGCCGGCGCCGGCTCGTCGTCGCACAGGGTGTAGGCCGCGCCGGGGCGGGGCCGGGCCATGGAGGCGAACAGGCCCGCGACCGCGTCGTCGACATGGACCCGGTTGAACACCTGCCCGGGCTTGCGCACGATCCGCGCCGTGCCCTCGCGCAGCCGGTCCAGCGGCGAACGGCCGGGGCCGTAGAGGGCGGGCAGGCGGAAGACCTGCACGGTCAGCCCCATGCCCTGGCCGGCGTCCAGCCAGTCGCGCTCGGCCCGCACCCGCCGCGCGCCCTCCAGTGAGGCGGCGTTGAGCGGATCGTCCTCGAAGGCCCAGCCGCCGGCGCGGTCGCCGTAGACGGCGGTGGAAGAGACGTAGCCGATCCAGTCCGGGAAGGCGCCGGTTCGGGTCAGGGCGGGGACCAGCCGGTTCAGGCCGGGGCAGCCTTCCGCCTCGGGCGGGGCGGTGACGAGCACGGCGGTCGCCTCGCCGACAGCCGTGTCCAAAACCCGGTCATCGGCGGGGTCGAGAGCGGTGTGACCTTCGGCCTCGAGCGCCCGCCGGGTCGCCGGGTCGCGGCTGGTGAGGAGGGCGCGGCCGCCTTGGCGCGCCGCCTCGCGGGCCGCCGCCTGCCCCAGCCAGCCGCCGCCGAAGACCAGCAGCGTCAGGGGCGCGGCGTCTGCGGTCATGGATCGGCGATCAGGCCGAGCGGGCTTGCGGGGCGGCCGTCGGCGCCACGACGACCGGCTCCGCCTTCAGGGCTTCGGCGCGCTTGCCGTTCCAGCTGGAGACGCAGGGAATCTTGGTCAGGTCGGCGCGGTGGGCGTAGCGGCGGGCGATCTCGGCGACGTCCTGCATCAGCCCCTCGGCCAGGGTGATCGGCTTCAGACCCAGTTCGCGGAATTGGTCGTTGGCCACCACCAGCTCGTTCTCGTCCGCCTCCTGTCGCGGATTGGGGACGTTGTGAACCTCGGCGCCTGTCATGTCGGCGATCATGGCGGCGAGGTCGCGGACCCGGCGGCTCTCGGTCATCTGGTTGAGGATCTTGACCCGTTCACCCGACTTCGGCGGGTTCTTCAGGGCCAGCTCGACGCAGCGCACCGTGTCCTGGATGTGGATGAAGGCGCGGGTCTGCCCGCCCGTGCCGTGCACCGTCAGCGGATAGCCGACGGCGGCCTGCATCAGGAAACGGTTCAGGACCGTGCCGTAGTCGCCGTCATAGTCGAAGCGGTTGATCAGCCGCTCGTCCTGACGCGTCTCCTCGGTCTGGGCGCCCCAGACGATGCCCTGGTGCAGGTCGGTGATCCTGAGCCCGTCGTTCCTGGCGTAGAACTGGAACAGCAGGGCGTCCTGGGTCTTGGTCATGTGGTAGATCGAGCCGGGGTTCGGCGGGAACAGAATCTCCTGCTCGGCCGGGCCGAAGTCGGTGTCGACCGTGACCTTCAGATAGCCTTCCGGAATGCGCAGGCCGGCGGTGGTGTAGCCGTAGACCCCCATGGTCCCGAGGTGGGCCAGATGCACGTCCAGCCCGCTCTCGACGATGGCCGCCAGCAGGTGGTTGGTGGCGTTCAGGTTGTTGTCGACGGTGTAGAGCTTGTGGCGGGCCGACTTCATGGAGTAGGGCGCGGCGCGCTGTTCGGCGAAGTGGACGACGCTGTCCGGCTTCCAATCGCGGATCAGGGCGACGAGCCGGTCGAACTCCTTGCCGACCGTCATGTTGACGAAGTCGATGGTCCGGCCCGAGACCTCCTTCCACGCGGCGATACGCTCGCCCATGGTCCGGATCGGGGTCAGCGACTGCACCTCCAGCTCGTTGTCGATGTTGCGCCGGCTCAGATTGTCGACGATGCAGACGTCCCAGCCTTGTGCCGACAGGTGCAGCGCCGTCGGCCAGCCGCAGAATCCGTCGCCGCCCAGAACCAGAACCCGCATTCGTCCATCCCTTGTCATGACTGCTCCCTGCCTAGCCGATGGCGGCGGCGGGTCAAAGCCTGAGCGTTCAACGCGCGAAGGCGGCGTTCGGGCTCAGGCGCGGGGGCGGGCGCGCCAGTCGTCGCGGCTCTGGCCCCAGCGGTCGACGCGTACCGCGTCGAACGGCGGCGGCAGCTGTGTCGGGCCCAGGTTGCGCGAGCCGAGCCGTTCGGCCAGCCGCTGAGACGGCGTATTGTCCGGGTCGATGCAGTGGATGACCTCGGTCCAGCCCAGCACATCGAAGGCGTAGTCGATCGTCGCGGTCGCCGCCTCGACGCCGTAACCCTTGCCCTGGGCGTCGGGATGCAGGCCCCAGCCGACCTCGGTTCCCGGCCAGCCCAGCGGCGTCCACGGGCCGATGCGGCCCAGCCACAGGCCGGTGTCGCGCTCGATCACCGAGAACATGGCCACCCCGGTCAGGCTCCACGCCCCGGCCATGGTCATGAAGCCGCGCCAGGCCGCCTCAGGCGGCTGCGGCCCGCCGATGAATTTCGCCGCCTCGGGGTGGGCCATCATCTCCGCCCAGCGCGGAAAGTCCTCCATCGTCGCCGGGCGCAGGGTCAGGCGGGCGGTCTCGATCACCGGGCCGGTCACAGCGGATATTCCTGTTCGAGCTGATAGTGGCTGCCGTCGTGGGTCAGCACGCTGGACCACAGCCCGAACCGGTCGACCCGGATCGGCGGCGAATGCAGCAGGTTGTGCCCTACGATCCAGGCGCCGACGCGGTCGGGATTGGTCTGCGGCTTCAGATAAGCCAGCGTCACATGCGGGCGATAGTCGCGCTTCTCCATGACCACCCCGGCGCGTTCACCGGCGGCGCGGCAGCGGCCGGCCAGCACCGACAGCCGTTCGTTGGCGTCGACCCCGGCCCACAGACTGTGGCTGCGATGGGCGTCGCCGAAGGCTCCAACGCCCCGAAGGTTGATCTCGAAGGGACCGCCCCGGGCCGCGCGGTTCAACTCGGCGGCCAGATCGTCGGCGCGCCGCTCCTCCAGCTCGCCGTAGAAGGCCCGCGTCAGGGGCAGCTGATCCCGCGCGCGCCATTTTTGCAGCGCCTGCGCGACGGCCTCGGCACCGGG
>JAAXIW010000316.1:3657-5237 GCA_012270135.1 Brevundimonas sp.
TCGGGTATCGACCGGGCGGTTAACCGCCGGATCATGCGACCGTTCGTAGCGGCTGAAACCGGACCGCCCAAGTCCGGTTTTCCTTGCGTCGACGGGAACCCGCCCCGATATTTGACCGGACAGCCGGGATCATCCCGGCCCACAAGGAGATCGAACTCGCGATGAGCGACTTCAACAACGGCTACGCCCGGCCGCTTCCGCAATCCGGCGACATGTCGGTCGACGCGGGCCTGCGCGGCTTCATGCTGGGCGTCTACAACAAGCTGGCCATTGGCCTCGCCGTGGCGGGCGCCCTGGCGCTCGTCACCGGCAATGTGCCGGCGGTGACGGAGCTGCTCTGGGTTCAGACCGCCAACGGCTACGGCGTCACCCTGCTGGGCATGATCGTCCAGTTCCTGCCGCTGGTGCTCATTTTCGGCTCCATGTTCTTCATGAAGAACCCGACCGCCGGTGGCGTGAACCTGCTGTACTGGGCGGTTGTCGCCTCGATCGGCGCGTCGCTGGGCTTCGTGTTCCTGCGCTACACCGGCTCGAGCGTGGCCTCGACCTTCTTCGTCACGGCGGCCGCCTTCGGCGCCCTGAGCCTGGTCGGCTATACGACCAAGAAGAATCTGACGGGCATGGGCAGCTTCCTGATCATGGGGGTGATCGGTCTGATGATCGCCATGGTGGTCAACATGTTCCTGCAGTCGCCGATGATGCATCTGATCATCAGCGGCCTCGGCGTGCTGATCTTCTCGGGTCTGATCGCCTACGACACCCAGCGTCTGAAGATGACCTACTACGCGCTCGGCGGCGACCAGGCGGCCATGAGCGTGGCCACGGGCTTCGGCGCCCTGAGCCTGTTCATCAACTTCATCAACCTGTTCCAGTTCCTGCTGGCCTTCATGGGCGGCAGCCGGGACTAGGTCGGCGCGAGTATCGATGGAGAAGGCCCGGAGCGATCCGGGCCTTTTTCTATTCCACCACGCTGAAGCGGCGGCTGTCGAAGACGCGCAGCACCTGCGGCAGTTCGCGGCCCCGGCGCAGCACCACGCCGCCCTCGCCGATGACCGCCCACTGACCCTGCTTCAGGCGCAGCGCCGGACGTTTCTCGATGCGGTAGGCGGGGGCGTCGCCCGAGCGGCGGAAGACGGCGAACTCCGCCACGTCGCGGTGACCCGCCATGGCGTAGTCGCGCCATTCGCCCGCCGCCACCATCCGCCCGTAGACCCTCAGGATCAGGTCCAGTTCGCGCCGGTCGAAGAAGACCGGACCCGGCGCGGACTGAAAATCGGCGACGTCGCTCATGGCGCGAAGGTTAGGCCGGTCATCGGGAAACGCCAGTGTCTATCGCCCCGCCCGCCGGGCGATCGGCGTGTCGCGAACGTCACTCTCTGAAGAAATCGTCCGGAACACGAAATCGCCGCCGTTCGGCCCATCGTCCGCCCCCTTGGGGGGCGACACCTGACCCATCGGCTCGTCGGAGTTCGGAGCGATCCCGGATCCTGAACAGCCCCCCCAGCCCCCCTGGATCACACCATCAAAGGGCTCCGGCGGGTCGCAGCGTCCTACAAGCGAGACCCCCGCTCCGCCACCCG
>JAAXIW010000322.1 GCA_012270135.1 Brevundimonas sp.
CCCGGCGGAGGGCCGCCGCGGACCGGCCGCCGCTGATCGAGACCCTGGCCGCCGAGGTGGCCCGGCTCAACCCGGACGGGCGCGCGACCCTCTATCCCGGCTCTCCCCTGCTGATCGCCGGCCGCCTGCGTCCCACCGACCGCTACGTCGGCTTCGAGCTGAACCCGCCGGTGCTGGCCCTGCTGGAGCAGGCCCTGGAGCCCTTCCCCCAGGCGGGGGGCATGGGCGGCGACGGCTACGATCAGGCCCGGGGCTGGGCGGGCCGGGCCCCGGGCGCCTTCGTCCTGATCGACCCCCCGTTCGAGCGGCCCGACGACTACCATCGCGCCGCCGACGCCGGCGCCGCCATCGCCCTGGCCGATCCGCGCGCCGTGGTCGCCATCTGGACGCCGTTGAAAGATCTGGAGACCTTCGACGGCTTCCTGCGCCGGCTCGATCAGGCCGGCGTCAAACGCGCCCTCGTCGCCGAGGCCCGCCTGCGCCCGCTGACCAATCCGATGAAGATGAACGGCTGCGCGGTGGTGGTCCTCAATCCGCCCGCCGGGGCCGAGGCCGCCGCCTCCGAACGCTGCTGCTGGGGCGCCGACCGGCTGGGCGCCGCGGGGGCGAAGGCCGAGGTCTGGAAGACCGGTGGGGGAGGGGCGTGATGAGGCGGGTCGCCATCCTCGAGACCGGCGCCCCGCCGCCCGCCCTCGCCGAACGGTACGGCGACTACCCGTCCATGTTCCGCGCCCTCCTGGGCGAGGGCCACGAGATCGAGGTGTTCCGGTCTCCGGCCGGCGAATGGCCCGACCCGACGGCCTTCGACGCGGCGATCATCACCGGCTCCGCGGCGGGGGTCTATGAAGACCAGCCGTGGATCGCCGAGCTCCTCGACTGGATTCGCGGAGCAAAAGGCCGCACCGGGCTGATCGGCGTCTGCTTCGGGCATCAGGCCATGGCCCAGGCGCTCGGCGGCCGGGTCGAGAAGTCGGAGCGCGGCTGGGGCGTCGGCCTGCACCGCTACGAGGTCGTCTCGACCGAACCGTGGATGAGTCCGCCGGCCGTGACGGTCGCCATCCCGGCCTCGCACCAGGACCAGGTCGTCGACAGGCCCGCCGGCGCCCGCGTCATCCTGCGCAGCGACTTCACGCCCTTCGCCGGCCTGGCCTGGGACGACGACGCCATCAGCCTGCAGGGGCATCCGGAGTTCACCCCCGCCTACGCCGCCGACCTGACCGGCGGCCGCCGCGAGCGGATCGGCCCGGCCCTGACCGATGCGGCGCTGGACAGCCTGAAACTCCCGGACGACCGGGAAGGGGTCGGTCAGTGGCTGCGGCGCTTCATTGAGTCCCGTCCCGGGCGATAGACCGCGCCTGTCGCCGCGCTTGATAAAGCTTGCGCAACATATCTGTGCGACGACGGCCCGACAGGTCGGGATGTTCATGTCGCTATTTCGTATCCTTGCGGCGAGCCTTGTTCTGCTCGTTGCGCTTGCCGGAGCGCCCCGCGGGGCCGCCCAGCCCGCGCCGGTCGCCGATGACGCCGCCGATGCGCTGGCGCTCGCCCGTTTCGTCGAACGACGGGCGGCCTCCACCGACTTCGCCGCGCTTGAGCGGTTCGGCCTCGCCGCCGTCGAGCGCCGCGACCGGGAAGGCCTGAACCGGCTCTATCACGTCACCTGGACGATCCTGAACCAGGGCGAGTTCGAGCGCGCCGCCGTGTGGAACCGCCGGCTGGCCGACGCCGCCCGTCGCCAGAACGATGCGCGCTATATCGATATCGCCGCCCTGAACGATCTCACCGTCCGCTACGACCAGGGCGAGATCGGCGTCGCCGCCGAGATGAACCGGATGGCGCGAGACGGCCGCGACTGGTTCGTCCGGGCGCATGCCGCCCGTCTCGCCGCCCTGGCGCTGATGGACCAGGGCCATGTCGGCGCGGGGCTCGAGATGCTGACCCGCGCCCAGGCTGACATTCCCGAGAACGACCCGTTCGCCGCCACGGCCCAGGCCGGGATCTGGGAGGTGGCGGGCATGGGCCTGAAGGAGCTCAACGACGTGGAGGGTGCGACCGCCGCCTTCCGCAAGTTCGAGGTCGACTATTCCAATCCGGCCTATCCCCGCCCGGATTTCGACAGCCTCTACAACCTGACCATGATGGCGGTGAAGGTCGGCGATCGCGCCCGGGCCGCCGAATACTTCGTCGCTCACCACCGGCTCGCGGCGCGCTCGGACCTGCCCACGCTGGCGATCTACGACGCCAGTCTGTGCGCCACCGTCGCCGGCGCCCGCGGTGCGCCTCGCACCGTCCTCGCCTGCCTCGCGCCCTACGGAGAGAATCTGGGCGCGGCCGCCTTCCTCGCCCGGGACGTTCTGCCGCTGAGGGCCATCGCGCGGGCGCAGACCGGCCAGACCGCGGCTGCCCGCCGCGATCTCGAAGCGCTGCGCCGCCTGGAAGCGGACGGCGTCGGCATGGAGGTCGATCACGTCGAGGCCGAGGTGCTGTTCGCCGAGGGTCGGACGGCCGAAGCCTTCCGCCTGCTGAGAGCGCACATGCTGGAGAGCGAGGTCGCCTCGGCCCGCAGCTTCAGCGCCGGCATCCATCAGGTCACCGGCGACATGCAGCAGCAGCTCGCCGAGCGCCGCGGCCAGCTGGAGACGGCGCGGGCCAATACCAATCTGCAACGGGCCGTCATCGGCATCGGCATCGTCTTCCTGCTGTGCGCCATCGGCGCCGTCATCGGGCTGTCCCGCCAGGCCGACCAGCTGCGCGGGGCGCGGCGGCGGGCCGAGGAGGCCAACCGGACCAAGAGCGAATTCCTCGCCAACATGAGCCACGAGATCCGCACGCCGCTGAACGGCGTGGTGTCCATGGCCGACTCCCTGACCCGCCGGCCGCTGGGCGAACAGGAACGCGAGATGGTCGAACTGATCCGCTCCTCGGGCGTGACCCTGGAACGCCTGCTCTCGGACATCCTCGACAGCGCCCGGATGGAGTCCGGCCAGGTCGCCATCGAGACCGCGCCGTTCGACCTGGAACAGACGGTCAGCGACATCGGCGCCCTGTGGCGGGTCAAGGCCGAGGACAAGGGCGTGGCGCTCGAGGTCGATTTCGATCCGGCCCTGTCGGGCCTGTTCGAGGGCGACGCCGTGCGCCTGCGCCAGATCCTGACCAATCTCGTCAACAACGCGCTGAAGTTCACTACCGAAGGGCACGTCCGCCTGACCGTGGCGAGGGCGCTGGACGACCGCGTCGCCTTCCGGGTCAGCGACACCGGCGTCGGTTTCGACCGCGAGCAGCGCGGCCGCATCTTCCGCCGCTTCCAGCAGGCCGACGGTTCGATCACCCGCCGCTATGGCGGCACCGGGCTCGGCCTGGCCATCTCGACCTCCCTCGTCGATCTGATGGGCGGGGCGCTGGACTGCGAAAGCACGCCGGGCGAGGGCTCCAGCTTCTGGTTCGACATCCCCCTGCCGCGCGTCGCCGCAGTCGCTCCGGAACCGGCCGTCGCGGCGGCGCAGGTCCTGGCCCAGGACGTCGAGGCGGCCTCGCTGCGCATCCTGCTGGCCGACGACCATCCGGCCAACCGCAAGGTGGTCGAGATCATGCTCGGCGCCACGGCGATGGAGCTGGTCGCCGTCGAGGACGGGCGACAGGCGGTCGACGCCTTCATCGAGGGCGGCTTCGACCTGGTGCTGATGGACATGCAGATGCCCGTCATGGACGGGCTGACGGCCACCGCCGAGATTCGCCGGCACGAGGCCGATCGTGGCCTGAAGCGCACGCCCGTGCTGATGCTGACCGCCAACGCCATGGCCGAGCATGTCGAGGCCGGGCGCTCCGCCGGGGCCGACGGCCACCTGACCAAGCCGGTCACCATGGCCGGCCTGTTCGACGCCATCGGCACGGCATTGGAGCCGGCGCGCGAGCCGCTTGTCGATCAGCTCGAGACGGCCTGACCTACGGCCATTTCACCACCGGCGGCATCGAGCTCAGGATCGACTCGACGTTGCCGCCGGTTTTCAGCCCGAACATCGTCCCGCGGTCGTAGAGCAGGTTGAACTCGACGTAGCGGCCGCGCCGGACCAGCTGCTCCTCGCGCTCTTCCGCCGTCCACGGCTCGGCCATGCGGCGGGCCACGATCTCCGGATAAACAGACAGAAAGGCCTCGCCGACGTCGCGGGTGAAGGCGAAGTCGCGGGCGCGGTCGCCGCTGTCCAGATGGTCGTAGAAGATGCCACCCGTGCCGCGCGCCTCGTTGCGGTGGGGCAGGAAGAAATACTCGTCGCACCAGGCCTTGAAGCGGGCGTGCCAGTCCGGATGGTGGGCGTCGCAGGCGGCCTTCATGGCGGCGTGGAAGGCGACGGTGTCGGGATGGTCCTGCCGCCGGTCGGCGTCCAGCACCGGCGTCAGGTCGCCGCCGCCGCCGAACCATCCCTGCGTCGTGGCGATGAAGCGGGTGTTCATGTGCACCGCCGGCACGCGCGGGCTGACCGGATGAGCGATCAGGCTGATGCCGGTGGCGAAGAAGCGAGGGTCCTCCGCAGCGCCGGGGACGTTTCTGGCGTAGTCGGCCGGGAAGGTTCCGTGGACGGTCGAGACATGCACCCCGACCTTCTCGAACAGCCGGCCGTGCATCATACCCATGACCCCGCCGCCGCCTTCCGGCCGATCCCAGGGCGTGCGCACGAATCGCCCCGGCTCGCCCGGGAACAGGTCCGCCGGCGCCGCGTCCTCCAGCGCCTCGAACGCCGAATGAATGCGGTCGCGCAAATCCTCGAACCAGGCGCGGGCTTCGGTCTTCTGCGGGGCGAGGGGGTCGGTCGTGGTCATGAGGGCGGCTTGTAGGGCGTCGAATGAAGCCGGTGAAGTGGCCCGACTCCTTCTCCCCTTGGGGGAGAAGGCTCCGGAACGACAACCCGCCGGTTCGCCGCCACTCTCCCCCTCATCCGGACGGCTTCGCCGCCCACCTTCTCCCCTGGAGGGGAGAAGGACGCATGACGCTGTGCTGGCAATCCGCGAAAACATAGTCGGATTGCGAGAGCGATCTCCTGTCTTTTCAATCACTTTGCCGAATCCAAAACCGATCTTCCATCCGGATAAGCCGACGGGTCCATAATGCGTCGTTCGCCTGCCTGCCGGTCTTTGACAATCGAACCGCCCAACGCCGTCCAGGCGCGAAGCCATCCTCGACCCCCGATGTCGACTCTGCCGACTCCGCCACACCGTTTTCCCGCCGATGTAGACC
>JAAXIW010000288.1 GCA_012270135.1 Brevundimonas sp.
CGCGGCCCATCTGAGGGGCGAGACATCGCTCGAGGCGGCGGTCGAGGCGACCCGGCAGGCGACCCGCAACTACGCCAAGCGCCAGCTGACCTGGTTCAGGAACCAGACGCCGGAATGGGCGCGGGTCCAGGCCCGTCCCCTTGGATAACGGGCCTTCTTCCCCTATATTCCCCCTGTCCGGGTTCGCCCGGACTATGGCGATAAACGCGCCTGTAATAAGCGGACCGGACCCGGGTGCGATTCCCGGCGGCTCCACCATTTCCTCCCGTGTATCGGCGGGCGGTGCGGGGCCGACTAGCATCGACGGACGTGTAAAGAGGACTGCTTTCGCCCGTCCTGGCCCACCGTATCGGGCCTTTATCTAACTGCGAACGATAACTTCGCTGGAGAAGTCCGCCTCGCCGCGTAATGCGGTTCGGTTGATTTCGAACACTTAAGTCCTGGGGGTTCAGATCCCCAGGCGGGGCCTGTCGGGAGCCTGGCAACAGAATCCCGGCGCTTTCCCTCGCCTTTACCCTCTCGCCATCTTCCGCCCGCGCCGCTGCGCGGCTACACCCTCGACTGCAACGCCGAGGGACCCGATGGCCGACGAGACCCCGCCAGTCGACGAGATGCATTACGAGCAGCTGGCGCAGGACGCCCTGCGCGGCGTCATCCGCTCGGCGCTGGAGCGCGCCGCCATGCCCGAGGGCATACCGGGCGCGCACCATTTCTACATCACGTTCAAGACCCGGGCGGCCGGCGTCAGCGTGCCGCCGGACGTGATGGCCAAATACCCCGACGAGATGACCGTGGTGCTGCAGCACCAGTACTGGGACCTGAAGGTCGAGCCGGACCGGTTCTCGGTGATGCTGAAGTTCGGCGGCATGCCGAAGGTTCTGTCGATGCCATATGCGGCGGTGACTCGGTTCTACGACCCCTCGGTGCAGTTCCTGCTTCAGTTCGAGATGCCGGCGATGCCCGAGGAGGCTCCGGCGGAGGAAGCAACCGCGACCATAGAGACGCCACCCTCGACCGGCGACGACGGGCCCAAGGTCGTCTCGCTGGACCAGTTCCGCAAAAAGTGAGTTTCGACTAACGTCGTCCCGGTTGTGCTTTCCCGGGGGCGGATATGGAGACATTCCTTCCTGACGCGGCGGTGGTCGCGACGACCTACGCGATGGCGCTGGTCTTTCTGTTCGCGGCCTATCGGCACGCGGGACCCATATGGCTGCTGAGGCACGCCGTCATCACCCAGGGCGTCGACAAGCGTAACGTGTGGCCCGGCGAATGGGGCGAGATGACCATCGTCAGCTTCGCCGCCCTCGCTGCGCTGGTGGTGATCTTCTTCACCAGCGACGTGACCCTGATCGAGACGGTGCGGGAGGCCCCCTGGGCGATCGCCGGCTTCGTGCTGCTGGCCACGATCGTCATCTGGGCCCATAGCGCGGTGACCGTCAGGAAGGCCCGGAGGATGGGTCGCCGGGAAGCCTATGTGCTGCGCCTGCGGGACACCTACGTCCGGTACAACGGCTACACCATGTGCCTGTTCGGCATGGGGGCGGTGATCGTGGCCATGCTGATCGCCCAGTTCCAGCACGACGGCGCCGCGTTCGCCTATCAGGCCAATCTCATTTCGAATGCCTTCGCCGAGGCGCAACGGCTGGCCGGTCAGGGCGGCTCCCATGAGGACTACGCCCGTGCGATCGCCCAGGCCGAAACCGGCTTCAGCGGCATCGCCCTCGCCGGCAAGACGCTGCAGAGCCAGTTCAATCCGATGTTCATCTTCGCGGGCACGCTGATCGTCATCAACATCGCGATCAACCTGACCAAGATGAAGGGGATGTTCACCGGCGACGCGGTCAGCATGACCGCCCTGTTCACCTACGGGCCCCTGGTCGTGATCGGGATCGTCGGCCTCGGGGTCTATCTGAACGTCTACGAGGTGATGTTGGCCGACTCCCTCCTGCGCCTCGAGAGCATCACCCCGCCCCCGGCCTTTGGCGACTGGGAGTTGTCGCAGCGCCACGCAGAGATGGTGGTGGAAATGTCCAACGCCCGGAACATCTTCGGTTTCGCCCAGACCATCGCCGGCGAGGGCGGCGGCTTCGCGGTGCTGGCCTGGGGCGTGCAGGCGGCGCTGGAGAAGATCAGCGAGACCCAGGAGACCGAGAAGGTCCGCCTGCCCCTGACCAAGTTCCGCCCGGACGACGGCCGGACGCCGCGCCGGCGGCCGGCCGGCGGATGACCCGGTTGCGGAAGCGCTGGCTCGCGCTGGTGGCGGCGATCCTCACGGGGGGCTATGCCTGTGCATCCATCCAGGCCACGGGAGCGCCCGCCTCGCCGAACACGGACCTCAGTTTCCGCTCTCCGGAAGGCTCCGACTGGTCCGGGGCCGATGTCATGACGCTCGTGACCTGGAATCTCGGCTATGCCGGGCTGGGTCGCGAGTCGGACTTCTTCGCGGACGGCGGCGACCGCTATCTGCCGCCCAGCCGTACCGGCGTGGTCGCCAACCGCGACGCCATCGCCGCGTGGCTGGGCGCGAGCAACGCGGACGTCATCCTGACCCAGGAAACCGCGCGGGCCAGCGTGGTCAACTGGTGGGTCGAGGTGAAGGGCGCGGTCGACGCCGCCCTGCCCGGCTATGGCGAGGCCTTCTACGCCGATTTCCGCACGCGGCTGCTGCCGCCGCCGCTGCGAATCCGCAACGGACTGGCGACCTACGGGCGCGGGGGGCTGGCCGACGCCGAGCTCTGGCCCCTGCCGTCGGACGGCGATCCCTACGACGGCCCGCTGCGCCGCCGGTACGCCGCGCTGGCGACCCGCCTGAACGGACCGGGCGGCTGCTGGACCGTGGTCAATGTGCACACGGCGGCCTTCGACGAGGGCGCCGCGCTCCGCCGCCGGCAGATCACGGCCGTTCTGGACCGCGCCGCCGCCGAGGCCGCGGCGGGCCGCCGGGTGATCATCGGCGGGGACTGGAACCTGAGGCTGGTGGGGACGGACTTCCCCCACACCAGCAAGCCCGAGGACCTGTTCTGGGTGCACGACTTTCCGGCCGATCTGCTGCCCGCCGGGTGGCGCGTCGCGGCCGATCCCCGGACGCCGACGGTGCGGACCAACGAGCGGCCCTACGCGCCTGAACAGAACTACACCGCGGTGATCGACGGCTTTCTGATCGGCCCCGGCGTGACGGTCGAGGCGGTCGAGGGTATCGATCTGGGCTTCCGGCATTCCGATCACCAGCCGGTTCGCCTGACGGTGCGGGCGAGCGGCGGCGAAAGCCCCCCGTGTCCCTGACGACTTGACCATGACCCGCATCCTCGCCGCCCTGATGGTTCTGTTCGGCGCCGCGCCGGCGACCGCGCAGAACGCCGCGGGCCGCTTCGACGGATGGGCCACGGTGGTGATCTCGGCGGACTGGCGCGATGGCGGCGGGCGGCCGATCGAGGCGTTCGACAATGCGCGGCGGGATCTGACCGCCGGCCTGCGGGCCGCGGGCCTGCCGCGCGGCAGCACCATCGACCTCACCCTCAATCCCGCCTCGACCCGCACGGCGACCACGGCCGAGGTCGTGCGCGCGGTCAGCGACCTCACCGCGCGGGCGCCGCGCGGCTGCCTGCTGTATTTCACCTCGCACGGCACGCCCGAAGGCATGGTGTTCGGCGACGAGGGGATGGTCACCCCGGCCTCGATGGCGCGGATGGTGCGCGAGTGGTGCGGGGCGCGACCGACGGTGGTGGTCGTCTCGGCCTGCTATTCCGGGGTCTTCGTCAATGCTCTGGCGGCGCCGAACCGGATGGTGCTGACCGCCGCCCGCCGCGAGCGGACCTCGTGAGGCAGAGGAGGCCAGGAGAGCGAAACCAGGATCGACGGCTGACGGGTAGACTCACTGACGGACGCGGACGATTTCCTTGACCTGGCGGCGGCGGCGCGGGCCTGCGTGGCGCGCAAGGAACAGGAGGCGGGGATCGCCCTGCCCTCGGAGCCGCAGTTGTTCGTCGGGGCCGAGATGCAGCTGCGCCTGCCGACGCTGCGGTTCGAGCGCGGACCCTAGGGGCGCGGAAACACCCGGATGGTGATCCGTTCGCGCTCGCCTTCGTGGCGTTCGACCAGCAGGCGGGCGACCTGGGAGTCGTCGTGGAACAGATAGCCCTTGATGGCGTCGAGCAGGGCCTTGGCGAGATTGTCGAGGTCGATGTGCGGCGGGTCGCCGACGTGCTCCATGCGGATCTCGACGACGTAGTCGCCCCAGGAGGGGCGCGAGGCCCACTCCTTGCGCATGAACTCATAGACCAGAGGCTTGTAGTATTTGGCCTGGGTGGTCAGGCCGTCGATGGCGATCTCGACGGCGCCGCCGGTTTCACGGAGGCGGACCTTGCCCGTGCCGATCCAGCCGGCGGTCATGGACGACATTCGGGCGGAACCTCGCCGATCAGGGTCGCGGTGCGGATCAACACCGGCGGCGTCAGTTGCTCTTCGGCGTCGGCGGGCGACATCTGTATGCGGCGGGCGACGTCGAGGCCCTCGACCAGGCGGCCGAAGACCGCGAACCCCTGACCGTCCGGATTGCGGCCGCCCCCGAAGTCGAGGCTGGGCGTGTCGCGGGTGACGATGAAGAAGCTCGAGGTGGCGGTGTCAGGCCCGTCGCGGGCCATGGAGACCGCGCCGGCGACATGGCCAAGGCCGGTGTCGCGGGTGCGTTCCAGCGGCACCGGCGGACGCAGGGTGTCGTCGGCGCCGCGCGGGGTGGCGGCCTGGATGACGTCGATGGGATTGGGGTTGGCGTTGGTCTCGCTGACGACCGTGCGGAAGAAGGCGCCGGCCTCGTAGTCGCCGTCGGTGACATAGCTGAGGAAGTTGCAGACGGTCAGCGGGGCCCGCTCCAGTTCGAGCTCGAGAACCATGCGGCCGGCGTGGGTGTCGAGGACCACCCGCGGCTTGTCGGCCCCGTTCGCCGCGGTGGCGCAGGCCGACAGGGCCAAGGCCGCCGCCATCATCATCGTCCGCATCTCGCCCGTCCTCCGCCTTGTCCCCTCGCCTGCCCGTGCTACACCGCCGCGCATCCTCCCGCCACGCCTGAAGAGCCGCCGACATGAGCAACGTCCGCACCGAAACCGACACCTTCGGCCCCATCGAGGTCGCCGCCGACCGCTACTGGGGCGCGCAGGCCCAGCGCCATATTCGTCTCGGCCGCCTCGACCCGGCCATCGGCGACGCCGTCGTCAAGGCGGCCGACGAG
>JAAXIW010000062.1:0-16165 GCA_012270135.1 Brevundimonas sp.
TGGTGACGGTCAAATACGTCGTCTTCCTGATGCGGGCCGACAACAAGGGCGAGGGCGGCACCCTGGCGCTGATGGCCCTGGCCCAGCGGGCCATCGGCAAGCGCTCGACCCTGGTCTTCTTCCTCGGCGTCTGCGGCGCCGCGATGTTCTACGCCGACGGGGTGCTGACCCCGGCCGTGTCGGTGCTGTCGGCGGTCGAGGGACTCGGCGACGCCCCCGGGATCGGTGGACGCCTGACCCCCTTCATCCTCCCCATCGCCATCGGCATCCTGATCACCCTGTTCATGGTCCAGGCGCGGGGCACGGCCAGCATGGCGCGCGCCTTCGGCCCGATCACGACCGTCTGGTTCCTGGTGCTCGCCGGCCTCGGCGTGCTGCACATCTTCGACGACCCGTCGATCCTGAGAGCCCTGTCGCCGCACTACGGGGCGTTGTTCCTGATCGACAACGGCTTCCTCGGCTTCTTCCAGCTGGTCAGCGTCTTCCTCGCCGTCACCGGGGCCTACGCGCTCTATTCGGACATGGGCCATTTCGGGAAGTCGCCGATCCGGACCGGCTGGCTGTCGTTCGTCCTGCCCTGTCTGATGCTGAACTACCTCGGCCAGGGCGCGCTGGTGCTGAGCGATCCGATGGCGCGGGTGAATCCGTTCTGGGAGATGATCCCCGAGATGGCCTACTGGCCGGTGCTGATCCTCGCCACCATGGCCACCATCATCGCCAGCCAGGCCGTGATCACCGGCGCCTTCTCCCTGACCCAGCAGGCGGTCCAGCTGGGCCTGTTCCCGCGCATCAAGATACTGCAGACCAGCGAAAGCCAGGCCGGCCAGATCTTCGTGCCCTCGGTGAACATGTTGATCCTGATCGGCGTCATGCTGCTGCTGATGCTGTTCCCGACCTCGTCGCAGCTGGCCGGCGCCTATGGCGTGGCGGTGACCGGGGCCATGCTGGTCGACAGCCTGCTGGCCTGGTTCATCGTGCGGCGGATGTGGAAGTGGAGCCTGCCGCTCAGCGTCGCCGCCATCACCCCCTTCCTGATCATCGACCTGGCCTTCTTCGGCTCCAACCTGCTCAAGGTGCCGCAGGGCGCCTGGGCGCCGCTGGCCATGGGCGGCGTCATCGTGCTGGTGATGTGGACCTGGACCCGCGGCACGCAGATCCTGACCGCCAAGACCCGCAAGGACAGCCTGCCGCTGGCTGACCTGATCGAGATGCTGCGCGCCCGGCCGCCGCACCGCGCGCCCGGCACGGCCATCTTCCTGACCTCCGACCCCGAAATCGCCCCGGTCGCCCTGATGCACAACCTCAAGCACAACAAGGTGCTGCACGAGAAGAACGTCATCCTGACCGTGCGCACCAGCGACCGGCCGCGCGTCGCCGAGGCCGACCGGGTCCGGATCGAGCCGATCTCGGACGACTTCAAGAAGCTGGTCATCTCCTACGGCTTCATGGAGCAGCCCAACCTGCCCAAGGCGCTCAACCTGTGCCGCAAGCAACAGGGGCTGAAGTTCGACATCATGTCGACCAGCTTCTTCCTGGGCCGCCGTTCTGTGGTGCCGTCGGCCAGCCAGGGCATGCCGATGTGGCAGGACCGGCTGTACATCTTCCTGATGCGCAACGCCGCCAATCCGACCGACTTCTTCCACATCCCGCCCGGACGGGTGGTCGAGCTCGGCACCCAGGTGTCGGTTTGAGCCGCGATCCGAAGCCGGGCCGCAGCTCGGCCGCGCGCGGGCGCCGCATGGCCGAGAAGTCGCGCGGGCCGCGTCCGCCGAAGGTCGAAGAACCGCGCGACGAGGCCGCCGACATCGGCGAGGAGGCGCGGCTGGCCGCCGGCGTTCTGCTCAATGCGGCGCTGGAAGGACGCAGCGGGCTGGACGCCGCCCAGGCGTTCCGCGAATTCGCGGCCCTGCCCGGTCCCGACCGCGCCTTCGCCCGCGCCGTGGCCATGGCCGCCCTGCGCCGGCTGGGCGAGATCGACCAGATTCTCGACCGCCGTCTGAACAAGGCGCCGCCGCTGGCGGTGCGGACCATATTGCGCATCGCCCTGGCCCAGACCCTGGTGCTGGAGACGCCCGCCTTCGCCGCCGTGTCGACGGCGGTGAAACTGGCCGAGCGCGACCCGAAGACCCGGCCCTACAAGAACCTCGTCAACGCTGTGCTGCGCGGCATCGACCGCGACGGGCCCGGCCTGACCACCGCCGAGTCCAACCTGCCCGACTGGCTGGCCGCCCGCTGGCGCGCGACCTGGGGCGAACCGACGCTGGCCGGTCTGGCGCTGGCCGCGCGCGAGGAGCCGGCCACCGATCTGAGCGTCAAGCCGGGCCTCGACTCCGCCGCCGTGGCCGAGGCCGTCGAGGGAGAGGCCCTGCCCGGCGGCACGATCCGCACCGGCCGCCGCGGCGACATCGCCGGCTGGCCCGGGTTCGAGGACGGACACTGGTGGGTGCAGGACGCCGCCGCCGCCCTGCCCGTCCGCCTGCTGGCCCCGAAGGCCGGCGAGGCCGTGGTCGACTTCTGCGCCGCGCCCGGGGGCAAGACCCTGCAACTGGCCGCCGCCGGGGCCGAGGTCGTCGCGCTGGACCGCTCGGACAAGCGGCTGGAGCGGCTGCGCGCCAATCTGGCCCGCACCGGCCTGAGCGCCGAGGTCGTGGCCGTGCCCGCCGAGGACTGGGACGATCCGCGGACGTTCGACGCGGTGCTGCTCGACGCGCCCTGCACCGCCACCGGCACCTTCCGGCGCAATCCCGAGGTGCTGCGCGCGACCCGGCCCGCTGACGTCGCCAAGCTGGCCGACGTCCAGCACCGGCTGCTCGACGCCGCCGCCGAACGGGTCAAGCCGGGCGGGCGGCTGGTCTATTGCGTCTGCTCGCTGGAGCGCGAGGAGGGCGAGACCCAGGTGATCGCCTTCCTGCGCCGCAACCAGGCGTTCAAGACGGCGCCCGCCGTTCCGTCGGAGATCGGCGCCCCCGAGGAGGCGTTGACGCCCGAAGGCTGGCTGCGCGTCCTGCCGTCGATGTGGGCCGAAAAGGGCGGGCTGGACGGCTTCTTCATCGCGCGGCTGGAGAGGGTCTAGGTCGCCCTCTCCCGATGGGAGAGGGCTTGAGCCTCCGGGAGCGAAGCGATCGGCAAGGCGAAAGGGTGAGGGGCGGGTATCGCCGTCGGCGCAAGCCGCCGCCGCTGCCCGACCCACTGCTCCATCCCTTCCCCCGTCTAGCCCCTCACCCTTTCGCGCAAGGACGACGGCTGCGCCGCCGTGCGCTCAAGCCCTCTCCCGCCGGGAGAGGGATGCTTGCGCCGGCCCCTCGAGCACCGTGTAGGTAATCCGCGTCCGCACCCGGAACCCCAGCGTTTCATACAGGGCGATCGTCGCCGTGTTGGCGGCGTAGGCATGGAGGAAGGCCTGCTCGCCGCGCTCCAGAATCCGCGCCGTCACCACCCGCATCAGAGCCCCGGCGTAGCCTCGGCCACGATGGTCCGGATGGGTGCAGACGCCGGAGACCTCGGTGAAGCCGTCCGGCTTCATACGTTCGCCGGCCATGGCGACCAGCCGGCCTCCGTCCCGGACTCCGATGAAGTCGCCGAGACGGTGGGTCTTTTCGAAGAAGGGGCCGGGGACGGTCAGGGTCGCCAGCGCCAGCATCTCCGCCGCGTCCGCCTCGCCGAGCGGCTCGAAGGCCACGGCCTTGCCGACGGGGTTCAAGGATGACGCCACCATCTGCACGCAGGCGGCGCTGGCCCGCACCTTCGCCCCGGGCGGTAGCGGCATGTCGCCGGCCGCGACCAGGCCCATGCCGTGGGGGGAGACATTGAGCGCCGCCAGCGCCTGCGTGGCTTCGATCGAGTCATCCGCCGCCGCCGCGAACAGGGCGTAGTCCGGATCGAAGCGCAGCGCCTGCCCGTCGCCAAGCGCCAGATGCGCCTGACGGCTGGTCAGGGCGCTCCAGACGGGGTGGTCGAGGGGGTGGTTCAGGGTCATGAACCCTAACTAGCGACAGCGCCGCCATTCGCCAGAGGAGGCGTCGACGCCGCGTCCGGAAACCGCGCCTAGGCCCTCCAGAAGCCCACGATCCGCTTGACCTCGTCGACCACCTGATCGGCGATGGCGGCGGCGCGGTCGGCGCCGTCCCTCAGTACGCGGTCGATCTCGACCGGGTCGGCCATCAGGCGGCGCATCTCGGCGGTGACCGGGGCCATGGAGGCGACGGCGAGGTCGGCGAGGGCCGGCTTGAAGGCGCCGAAGCCCTGGCCGGCGAACTGGGCCAGCACCTGCTCGCGGCTGATGTCGGCGAGGGCGGCGTAGATGGTCACGAGGTTCTTCGCCTCGGCGCGGTTTTCGAGCCCCTCGATCGTCTCGGGCAGCACCTCCGGGTCGGTGCGGGCCTTGCGGATCTTGGCCACGATGGCGTCGGCGTCGTCGGTCAGGTTGATGCGCGACTGGTCCGAGGGGTCGGACTTGGACATCTTGGCCGCGCCGTCGCGCAGGCTCATGACCCGCGGCGCCGGACCCTGGGTCAGGGGCTCGGGCAGGGGGAAGAAGCCCGGGACGCCGAAGTCGTTGTTGAATTTGGCGGCGATGTCGCGGGTCAATTCGAGGTGCTGCTTCTGGTCCTCGCCGGTCGGCACCTCGGTGGCCTTGTAGAGCAGGATGTCGGCCGCCTGCAGCACCGGATAGGTGTAGAGGCCGACCGAGGAGCGCTCCTTGTGCTTGCCCGACTTCTCCTTGAACTGGGTCATGCGGTCGAGCCAGCCGAGGCGGGCGACGCAGTTGAAGATCCACGCCAGTTCGGAATGGGCCCGCACCGCCGACTGCGGGAAGATCACCGACTTCGCCGGGTCGAGGCCCGAGGCCAGATAGGCGGCGGCGATCTCGCGCGTCTGGGCGGTCAGCAGGGCCGGGTCCTGCCAGACGGTGATGGCGTGCAGGTCGGCCACGAACAGGAAGCAGGGCGCGCCGCCGTCCTGCAGCTGGGTGAACCGCTTCAGCGCCCCCAGATAGTTGCCGAGGTGCAGGGCGCCGGAGGCCTGGATGCCGCTGAGCACCCGGCGCGGGCCGGCGTAGGCGATGGGGGCGGGGGACGCGTCTGACATGAGCGGCAAATGCCTTACCGCGACGGTCAGGGCAACCGGAACTAGCGCGACCGGCGGATCAGGCCGCGCACCTCGGCGACGGTGACCGCCCGGGTGAGGAAGGCCAGGGCCACATAGACGAGCCCGCCGGCGCCCGTGACCAGCAGCAGGCTGATCTCCTTGGCCCCGTGCGACGTCCCGAGGACGGCCAGCAGATCGGCGACGGGCGCCTCGATCACCGGCCGCAGCGAGGCGGCGATCCCGACCACCACCGCCAGGCCGGCCGACGCCGCCGCGATCCGGGCCAGCCGCGACAGGGCCGCGGCCCCTGGCCGGTACAGCCCCCGCCGCCACAGCGCCCCGCCGAGCAGCAGAGCATTGGTCCAGGCCGCGCCTGACACCGCCGCCGCCAGACCCGGTACGCCCATGAGGGCGAACAGGCCGAAGGCGAGGGCGGCGTTCACCGCCACCGAGACCAGGGCGAATTTCATCGGCGTGCGGGTGTCGCCGCGGGCGAAGAAGGCGGGCGCGAGGATGCGGATCAGCACGAAGGCCGGCACGCCCCAGCCGAACTGGAACAGGGCGCGGGCGGTGTTGGCGGCGTCGAAGGCGAGGAAGGCCCCGCGGGTGAACAGGGCGTCGATCAGGAAATAGGGCATGGCCATCAGGGCCGCGGCCGCCGGCAGGGTCAGGGCCATGGACAGGGTCACAGCCTCGTCCATGGAGCGCTGCTGCTGATCGTGATCCTTCGAGGCCACCGCCCGCGACAGGCGGGGCAGCAGGGCGATGCCGATGGCCACGCCGACGAGGCCGAGCGGCAGCTGGTAGAGCCGGTCGGCCGTGGCCAGCCAGGTCCGACCGCCTGCCACGAAGCTGGCCAGGTTGCCCGAGATGAAGACGTTGATCTGGGTGGCCGAATTGCCGACGGCGGCCGGGATGGCGGTGATGATGATGGCCTTGACCGGGGGACTGAGCCGGGGGAGGGCCAGGCGGATGTTCGCCCCCGCCCTGCGCGCGGCCCACCAGCACAGTCCGGCCTGGGACACGCCCGCCGCCAGCACCGCCCAGGAGGCCGCATAGGCCGCGCCGATCTGGTCGCCCCGGGCCGGGATGACGGCGGCGAGCATGATCAGGTTGAGCAGGATCGGATAGGCGCCCGAGACGATGAACCGGCCGCGGGCGTTCAGCACCCCCGACAACAGGGCGGCGATGGCCATGCACGGCAGATAGGGCATGGTGATCTGGGTCAGGATCACCGCCAGCTTGAAGCGCGCCGGATCGTCGAGGAAGCCGACGTTGATGACCGTCATCAGCCACGGCATGGTCAGCTGGGCGACGATCGTCAGGGCCACGGTGGCGAAGGCGACGGCGGCGAGGGCGTCGGTGGCGACCTTGTCGGCGACCGCCTCTCCGTCCTTCTCCAGCGTCCGGGCATAGGCCGGCACGAAGGCGGCGGCGAACGCGCCCTCGGCGAAGATGCGGCGGAACAGGTTGGGGAAGTTCAGCGCGGTGTTGTAGGCGTCGGCGGCCGGGCCGACCGAGCCGCCGAGGGCCGCGGTGATGACGATGTCGCGGGCGAAGCCGGCCAGCCGGCTGACCAGGGTCAGGCCGCTGAAGATGGCCGAGTTGCGCATCATGCCGCCGCCCTTGCCGGAACGGACGGCGGACGCCGGCGGCTGGACCATCGGCTCCGTCACGCCGGACGCGGAGGGCACGGGCGGCGCGGCCTCGATCGGTTCGGCATCGGGCTTGGACGTGTCGGCCATGTCAGCGCCTTAGCCTGCTTCCGGCGCGCGCGATACGGCCCGTTTGGCGGGACGCAGCCGACCCACCTCGGAGACGTCGCGCAGGCTGGCGCGGACCGGGGTCGAGACGCGCCGGACGCGGCGGTCCTTCCAGTCCAGCACGGTCTCGAGATCGGCGCGCAGGCGCTCCAGCGCGGGCCCGGCCTTCGGTTTCCGGCCCCGGACGTCGGTGACGTAGAAGCTGTCGACGGCGCGCTCGCCAAAGCCGGCGATATGGGCCGAGCGCACCGACAGCCGATGCTCCGACAGCACACGGGCGAGGTCGGCCAGCAGCCCCGGGCGGTCGGCGCCCGACACCTCGATCACGGCCGCGGAGGGGCTCTGCTCGAGGTCGATGATGGTCGTGGGCCGCACATCGAAGGCGGCGCGGCGCGGGCTGATCGGCGGCGGCGGCGCGGCGCGCGCCGCCTGGCCGCGGGCCGCGGCCTCGAGCGCCTTGAGCAGGCGGGTCAGCCGGCGCGGCTCGGCCTGACCATAGGGGGCGCCGGCGCCGTCCTGAAGCTCGAAGACGTCGAGGGCCGCGCCGTCCTCGGCCGTGGCCACCCGGGCCCCGACCACGTCCGCGCCCGCGGCGGCCAGGGCCTGGGCGAGGTCGGCGAACAGCCCCGGCCGGTCCCGCGCCGCCACGGCGACCCGGGTGGCCGTCGGCGCCTCCGTCTCGGCCGGATCGGGGGGCTGCACCTCGGCCAGCACCCCCTCGGCCCGACCGCGCCGCATCAGCTCCGGATAGTCGTCGAGCGGATCGACCGGATGCAGGGTCTCGCCGCGGAAGGCCGCCTCGGTGCGCTGGTAGAGATCGCGGATCAGCTGCCCCTTCCAGGCGTTCCAGACGCCCGGTCCGACGGCGCGGATATCGGCGACGGTCAGGATCAGCAGGGTGCGCAGCCGCTCGGGGTCGCCGACCAGTTCGGTGAAGGCCCGCACCGTCTCCGGGTCGGACACGTCGCGCTTCTGGGCGTAGTCGCTGAGCGCCAGGTGGTTGCGCACCAGCCAGACCACGAACTCGATCCGGCGCGGGTCGAGGCCCAGCCTTTCGCAGGCGCGCCGGGCCGCAATGGCCCCGTCCTCGAGCTGGCCCCGGTCGCCGCCCTTGCCCACGTCGTGCAGCATCATGGCCAGCATCAGCGCCTCGAAATCGTCGATGCGATGAACCACCTCGCTGGCGGTGGGATGCTGCGCCTTCAGCTTGCCGCGCCAGATATCGTTGATGATGCCGATGGCCTGCAGGGTGTGCTCGTCGACCGTGTAGGCGTGATACATGTTGAACTGGGTCTGGCCGACGATCCGCCCCCACTCCGGCAGGAATCGTCCGAGCAGGCCGGTCTCGTTCATCAGCGTCAGGACGCGGTAGGGGCGCTGGCCGTGGGCGAGGATGTCGAGGAAGGCGCGGGTCGCCTCCGGATCGCGGCGCAGGGAGGGCGTGACCAGCGACAGCGAGCGGCTGACCGCCGAAAAGGCGTCGGGATGCAGGTCGAGATCGTGGGCGTCGGCGCAGCGGAACAGCATCAGCAGCTTCTCCGGCGCGGCGGCGAACACCTCGGGTCCGGTCACCGACAGGCGGCCCGAGTCCTCGACGAATCCCTCGACGCCGAGCTTGCGCCTGCGGCCCGGAATCAGACGCGACAGGCTCAGCGTCGGCTTCTGCTGCCGGGCCTCAAGCTTGGCCGACAGGGCGCGGGTCAGGCCCCCGACGTCGCGGGCGACGATGAAGTAGCGCCGCATGAAGCGCTCGACCGCCGGCTCGTCGCCCCGGCCGCGCCAGCCCATGCGGCGGGCCACCTCGGGCTGCAGGTCGAAGGTCAGCTTCTCCTCGGCCCGTCCGGCGACCATGTGCAGATGCGCCCGCGTGCGCCACAGGAAGTCGAAGGCCTCCTCGAAGGTGCGGCGCTCGCGCGAGGTCAGCAGGTCGTCCATGACCCGCGCGCCCAGCGGGCTGTCGGGGGCCAGCGAGCGGGCGATCCAGAACAGGGTGTTGAGATCGCGCAGACCGCCCTTGCCGTCCTTGACGTTGGGCTCGACCCGGTAGCGCACCGCCCCCGCCTTCTGGTGGCGCGCGTCGCGCTCCTCGAGCTTGGCGGCGATGAAGGCGCGAGGGTCGGACTTGACCACGAAACTGCGGAAGCGGGCGATGAAGTCCGCGGCCAGGGGCGGGTCGCCGGCCACCGGCCGCGCTTCCAGCAGGGCGGTGCGCACGGTCATGTCCGACTTCGCCAGGGCCAGGCATTCGTCCACCGAGCGGGCCGACTGGCCGACCTTCACCCCGAGATCCCACAGCACATAGAGCATGAATTCGATCACCTGCTCCGTGCGGGGGCTCGACTTCCACGGACGCAGGAACAGCAGGTCGAGGTCCGAGAAGGGGGCCAGCACCCCGCGCCCGTAGCCGCCCACCGCGATCAGGCTGAGCCGCTCGGCCGCCGTCGGATTGGGGGCGGGATACAGAACGTCTGTCGCGAACCGCCACAGGTTGGTCAGAAGCTCGTCCGCGGCCGCCGCATACAGCCGCGCGACCTCGACGCCGCCGAGCCCGTATTCCAGGCGCTGGGCTGCCCGGGTCCGCGCCGATTCCCACGACTGCCTGAGAAGCGCGGTCGCGGCGGCGCGCGGATCGCTCGCGACGGCGGCGGCGGCCCAGACGTCGGCGTCGGAGGCCGGGAGGTCTGCGGCGTCGGCCGGGCGGCGGCTGCGGGGGCTCATGGGGCCGGTATAGACCGGGGCGCGAGCCTGCGCGACAGTGCCGCGTCAGGGAGACGTCGGATGATCAGAACCCCCGGGCTGCTCCTGGCCGCCCTGCTCGCGGGATGCGTCCCGGCCGGCGCCGCCTTCCCGGTCGCTGAAGCGCCGCAGGCCGCCGACGGCGTGGTCAGGGCCGACATCGTCGCCGAGCTCAACGCCGCGCGGACCGACCCGGCCGACTACGCCCGCAAGGCCCGGGCCCTGAGATCCCTGTTCAACGGCGACCGCATCGAGCGGCCGGGCGAGATCGCCTTGGTCACGCGCGAGGGGCCGGCGGCGGTCGACGAGGCCATCGCCTTCCTCGAACGTCAGACGCCGCTTCCGGCGCTGCGCGACAGTCCGGGGCTGGCCCGGGCGGCGGCGGACCATGCGGGCGAGCAGGGCCGGACCGGGGACGTCGGTCACGACGGCGCTGACGGTTCGAGCGCCGGCGACCGCATGCGCCGATACGCCCGATGGACGGCCACGGGCGAGGCCATCGCCTATGGGCCGGACCGGGCCGAGGACGTCATCCTGCAGCTGATCGTCGACGACGGCGTGCCGGATCGGGGCCACCGAACCATCCTGTTCAATCCGGTCTACACCCTGGTCGGGGCGGCCTGCGCGCCGCACCCGGTCTGGCGCACGGTCTGCGTGCTCGACTTCGCCCGGGCCGGCTAGGGCTTGATCGCCTTCAGCCGGTAGAGCGCCTCGAGCGCCTCGCGCGGCGACAGTTCGTCCGGCTCGATGGCCGACAGTGCGTCGGACAGGGCCGAGGACGGCGGCGGCGGCGACGGCTCGGCCACGGCGAACAGCGGCAGATCGTCGAGGCTGACGGCGGCGGTCTTCTCACCCTCGAGCCGGTCCAGCACCGCGCGGGCCCGCGCCACGACGGCCGCCGGCACCCCGGCCAGCTTCGCCACCTGAACCCCGTAGGAGCGGTCAGCGGCGCCGGGCGCGGCCTCGTGCAGGAAGACGAGATCGCCGTTCCACTCGCGGGCCTTCATCGACAGATTGCAGACGTGGGCCAGCCGCGTCTCCAGCCCGGCCAGCTCGTGATAATGGGTGGCGAACAGGGTGCGGGCGCGGTTGTGATCGTGCAGGGCCTCGGCCACGGCCCAAGCGATGGCGAGGCCGTCCCAGGTGGCGGTGCCGCGGCCGATCTCGTCCAGCACCACGAAGCTGCGGTCGGTGGCCTGGGTCAGGATGGCGGCGGTCTCGACCATCTCCATCATGAAGGTGGAGCGGCCGCGGGCGAGGTCGTCGCCCGCCCCGACGCGGCTGAACAGCCGGTCGACGACGCCGAGCCGCATCGCCCGGGCGGGCACGAAGGCCCCGGCCTGGGCCAGCACCACCAGCAGGGCGTTCTGGCGCAGGAAGGTCGACTTGCCGGCCATGTTGGGGCCGGTGACGATCGACAGCCGGGCGCAGCCGGCGCCCGAGCCGTCCAGGCGGCAGTCGTTGGGCGTATAGGGATCGCCGGCCGACTTGACCGCCGCCTCGACCACCGGGTGGCGGCCGGCCGTGCCCTCGAAACAGGCGGTGTCGTCGACCGCCGGGCGGACCGCTCCGACCTCCTCGGCCCACTCGGCCAGGGCGGCGTGAGCGTCGAGTTCCGCCAGCGCCTCGGCCACGGCCTGCAGCGGCCGGGCCAGCGACTGGACCGTGCGCCGCCAGGTCTCGAAGGTTTCGCCCTCGATGGCCAGGGCGCGATGCCCGGCCTGGCTGATCTTCGCATCCAGCTCGGAGAGTTCGACGGTGGTGAAGCGGACCTGGTTGGCCAGGGTCTGCCGATGGATGAAGGGACTGTCGCCGGTCGGCCGCAGCAGCGGCTCGGCGGCCCTGGCCGTGGTCTCGAGGAAATAGCCGAGCACGGCGTTGTGCTTGATCTTGAACGGCACACCCGAGTCAGCGACCGCGCGCGCCTCCAGATCGGCCACCACCCGGCGGCTGTCGTCCCGCAGGCGACGGGCCTCTTCCAGCTCGGGCCGATAGCCGGGGGCGACGAAACCGCCGTCCCGGGCCAGATGCGGCGGCTCGGCCACCAGCCCCTCGGCCAGGTCGACGAGGAGGCCGCCGGTGTCCGGCGACAGCGCCAGCCGATCGAGGCAGTCGACGAGGCGCGCCGGCGGCCCGGTCAGCGGATCCCGATCCGGCGGGAACAGGCCGGCCACGCCCTCGGCCGCCGACAGGCCGGCGCGGATGGCGGCCAGATCGCGCGGACCGCCCCGCCCCAGCACCAGCCGGGACACCGCCCGGGCCACGTCCGGCGCCGCCTTGAGGCCATCGCGCAGATCGCGGCGCAGGTCGCGGCGCTCCAGCAGCCACTCGACCGCGTCGAGGCCGTGATTGATGGCGACCGGATCGCGCAGCGGCCGGGCGATCCGCTCGGCGAGGGCGCGCGCGCCGCCGGAGGTGACGGTGCGGTCGATACAGGCCAGCAGCGAGCCGTCGCGCTCGCCCCGCTGGGTGCGGTCGATCTCGAGGCTGAGCCGGGTCGCCGGGTCGATGGCGAGGAAGCCGGTGTCGCCGGATCGGCGCGGCGGCGACAGGGCCGGAATCTTGCCGGCCTGGGTGGTTTCCAGCCAGGCGGCGATGAGTCCCAGCGCCGAGACTTCACCGTCCTCGAAGGCGCCGTAGCCGTCCAGCGAGGCCACGCCGTAGAGCCGTTCGACCCGGGCCCGCGCCCCGACCGGCTCGCCCAGCGCCTGCGGCAGGGCCTGGACGACGCCGCCCGATCCATCGAGCGCCGCCCTGGCCGCCTCGTCGGAGAACAGCCGGTCCGGGACCAGCACCTCGGAGGGCCGGAACGAGGCCAGGGTGGCGGCGAGATCCTCCAGCGAACAGGCGACGACGTCGACCGATCCGGCCGACAATTCCACCACCGCCACCGCCGCCCGGCCCTTGCGGATCGACACCGCCGCCAGCCGGTTGGCGCCGCGGGCGTCCAGCAGACTGTCCTCGGTCAGGGTGCCGGGGGTGACGATGCGGACGATGTCGCGCCGGACCACCGCCTTGGAGCCGCGCTTCTTGGCCTCGGACGGCGCTTCCAGCTGTTCGCAGATCGCCGCCTTGAAGCCCTGCCGGATCAGCCGCGCCAGATAGCCGTCCAGCGCATGCACGGGCACCCCGGCCATGGGGATGTCCTCGCCCTGGTGCTTGCCCCGTTTGGTCAGGGTGATGCCGAGGGCCGCCGCCGCGATCTCGGCGTCCCTGAAGAACAGCTCGTAGAAATCGCCCATGCGGAAGAACAGGATGGCGTCCGGCGCCTGGGCCTTGGCCGCCAGGAATTGCGCCATCACCGGCGTCACGCCTTCGGCGGACGGCAGGCTTTCGGCTTTCGGCGGATGGGCGAGGGGGGCGTTCATCTGAGCCGCGCAGGGTGAAGGAAGGCGAGGGCGCGCTCAAGCGTTCCATTGCGCCTGCCTGTTGGGATGAGGTCGGTCGTGCAGGTTCGTCACAACGATCACAAAGGAAGAGGCACGAAGGACACGACGGGACCGGCGCCGAACTCGCGCGCAGCGCCTTCAACTCGATGAGGATCGAAACGCCTGCGGCGCCTCCACCCGGCCTCGTCGTGTTCTTTGTGGCTTTCTCGTCTTCGTGTTCGTTGTGACGAACCAGCCGGCGGCGGGCCTCGGTCATGGGGTCGCCGCTTGTCCGAACGGCCGGTCCCTGCGACAAGCGCTGCAGGCGGTTAAGGGAACGCGGTCCAACACCGCGGCTGTGCCCGCAACTGTAGGCGGCGAGGCGGACGATCATTCCGGGGCTTCGGCTCCGGCGTCACTGGCCCAATCCTTCGGGAGGCGGCCGGGAAGGCGCGATCCTCCGTTTTTGACCCGCAAGCCAGGAGACCTGGCCGCCGACGTCGTCCGTCCGCTGTCCGGGACCAGACAGAGACGCGGTGATCCGTCGAGGCGACCCGACACTTGCGCCGTTCCTCCGGGACGGGTCGGTCGCCATTCACAGGTCGCCGCGACGCGCTCGCGCGGGGACGACGGAGCCATCGCAATGACGCGATCCCTTCTGCTCGCCACGGCCTCGGCCGTGCTTCTGCCCCTGTCCGCCGCCCACGCCCAGGAGGCGACGGACGAAACCCTGCCCGAGGTGGTGGTCACGGCCACGCGCCTGACCGCCGTCGTCGCCGACACCCCCGGCGCCCGGGTCATCGATCGGGAGACCATCGACCGGCGCGGCGCGGTCTTCGCGGCCGACATCCTGCCCGACGTGCCCGGCCTGTCGGTCTACCGCGCCGGGTTCGGCGGGGTGACCTCGGTGCGCATGCGCGGGGCGAGCCAGGACAAGTCGCTGGTGCTGGTCGATGGCGTGCCGGTCAACGATCCCAGCCAGCCGGCCGGCGGTTTCGACTTCGCCGGCTTCGACCTCGGCGACATCGAGCGCATCGAGGTGCTGGGCGGGCCCCAGTCGTCGCTTTGGGGTTCGGACGCCATCGGCGGCGTGATCGCCTTCACCAGCCGCGAACTGGATGGGATCCGCGCCGAGGCCGAGGCCGGATCGTTCGCTGCCGTGCGCGGCCGGCTGGCCGTCGGGGTGGCCGAAGACCGCCATGCCCTCGGAGCCTTCGTCTCGCGCTTCGAGACCGACGGGATCTCCGCCGCCGCGAGCGGAACCGAGGCAGACGGGTTCGATAACACCACGCTCGGCCTCAACGGGCGCTACGCCTTCAGCGATCGCGTCGAGGTCGATGGGCGGCTGCGTCATTCCGACAGCTTTTCCGAGATCGACGGCTTCGGCCCCGTCGATACGCTGGACACGGTCGACGCCGTGAACCGCTCGGGTCTGGCGCGGGTTACGGTCCGCGACCTGCTGGGGCTGGACCACCGGTTCGTCGCCGCCGCCTCGGACATCGAGCGCGTCACGGTCAGCGCCTTCCCCTCGACCTATGAGGGCGAGCATCGCCTGTGGCGCTGGCAGGCCGACAGCCGCGGAACCGGAGCGGTGCGATACGCCTTCGGCGTCGAGCGCGAGGAGACCGAAGCCTTCCTGAACGGTTCCAGCGCCGGACTGGGGGTCGATTCGGCGTTCGGGGCCCTGCACTGGGACGCGACCGATCGGCTGACCCTGAATATCGGCCTGCGTCACGACGACACCGACGAATTCGGGGGCGAGACGACGGGACGGGTCTCGGCGGCGTACGCTCTGGCGGGCGGACTGCCCCGCTCGGGCGCCTGGGGCACGGGCTTCAAGACGCCCAGCGTCAGCCCGGCGGGGTGCGACTTCTGCTTCGTCCTGCCCGGCACGACGGTCCCGCCGCTGGTCCCGGAATATGCGACGGGCGGCGAGATCGCGCTGGGCTGGCGTTCCGCCGACGGCCGTTTCGACGGACGGGCGACCCTCTACCGGCTGGAGATCGAGGACCAGATCGACGGCTTCTTCGATCCCGGGACCTTCGAATTCTACTACGTCAACATCGCCGAGACGCGCACCGACGGGTTCGAGCTTGAGGGCCGCGCGATCCTAGGCGGCGGCTTCGATCTGTCGTTGGCCTATGCGTGGACGGATGCGGTCAATGAAACGACCGGCGCCGCCATTCTGCGCGTGCCCCAACACGCCGGTTCAGCGACCCTGGGCTGGACCGGCGAGCGGCTGTCGGCGGCCCTGACCGTGCGGGCCGAGGGCGACATGCCGGATTCGGGCGGAACGCGCGACGGCTTCGTCACCGCCAATCTGAACGCCGCCTGGCGGCTCAACGACCACGTCGCCCTGACGGCGCGGCTCGAGAACCTGGCGGACGAGACGTATCAGCAGCTGCTCGGCTACGGCGAGCCGGGCCGGGCCGGCTATGTCGGGATCAGGCTGCGCTACTGATGGCGCGGGGGCCGGCGGCGGCGGCCGTCGCCGGCTCCAGCTGCAGGGTGGCCCAGTCGAGCGCCGGGGTCGGGGCGTTGGCGGCGGCGACGACGGCGCGCAGTTCGGCGGCTGAGGCGACGCTGGCGATGACGGCCGACACCTCGGGCAGGCCCATGGCGTAGGCGAGGGTGGCCTGCATCGGATCGATCCGGGCCTCGGCGAGGCGGCGGCGGATGCGCGACAGGGCGTGGGCGTGGCCGGCCATCTCGGGCGGCAGGGGCTCGCCGCTGATGAACAGCAGGCCGTTGGCGAACACCGAGGTGGCGTGGACGTCGACGCCCAACGCCGCCAGTTCGGACAGCACGCCGGTGTGCTGGATGCGCTGGTCGAGCAGATTGATCGGCAGTTCGATGACGTCGGGCTGGAAACGGCGCGCCAGAAGGGCGGGACCATCCTCGATCCCGGCCCGGAAGCCGATGCGGCGATACAGGCCCCGGGCCTTCAGCGCCTCGAGCCGGTCCCACAGGGCGCGACCCTCGGCCCCGGCCAGATCCTCGGCGCCCTGCACCAGAAGCGTATCGCCGCGCGGAAGGCCGAGTCGCTCCAGCGAGCGGCGGGCGCGGGCCTCGACGCGATCGACGCCGTCGGCGATCGGAACCGTGCGGACGGTGACCTGGAAAGGGGAGGGGACGGGCCAGGCCGGGCCCCGCCGGCCCTCGCCGGCGCCGTCCGGACGGGAGGCCAACAGGGGGCCGCCGGCGTCGGCG
>JAAXIW010000062.1:16175-22599 GCA_012270135.1 Brevundimonas sp.
CGGCAGAGGGGCATAGGTGTTCACCGCGCGCACGGGCTCGTGCACGACCGCGAGGGCCAGTTTGTCGATCGGAGAAGGCGCGCGGTTGGGGAGCACCGACGGACTGTGACGCCGAAAGTTTAAGGCCCCCCTTCCGAGACCTTGACCGAATCTTACCGCGGGAACGGCGATTCCCCGTTTTGGGTCAGGCGGCGGCCTGTGCGAGCGCCTGGAGTACGGCCGCGCCATACCGGTCCAGCTTGGTCTGACCGACACCCGGAATATGGGCCAGCCGGTCGAGGTCGCCGGGCTCGGCGAGGGCGATTTCCAGCAGGGTCTTGTCCTGGAAGATCACATAGGGCGGCACCCGCTGCTCGGCCGCCCGGTCGCGCCGCCAGGCCCGCAGCACCTCGAACCGGGCGCGCACGTCGGCGTCCATGGCTTCAAGGGCGGCGTTGCGGCCGGTGCGGGTCCGCTCGCGCGCGCCGGAGGCGCGGGCCGGAACCTGCCGAACCTCGACGGTCCGCTCGCCCCGGTAGACCGCCCGCACCGCCTCGGGATCGCCGAGCATGACCAGAGGCTTGCCCTCATTCGGATCCTCGACCAGCAGGCCCTCGAACATCAGGTGATCGAGGACGTCGCGCCAGGTGTGCAGGGCGGTGTCGGCGCCGATGGCCCAGGTCGACAGGGCGGTCTCCCACGGCTGGGCGTCCCGGGTCTTGCCGAGCAGGTGGTCGACCACCCGGCCGCGGCCGAAGCGCTCGCCCAGCCGCTGCACCGCGGCGAGGGCCTTCTGGGCCTGCACCGTAGCGTCGAACAGGGCCGGCGGATCCTGGCAGACGTCGCAGACGCCGCACGGTTCGGCCCCGGTCTCACCGAAATAACGCCGGACGGACTGGGGACGGCATACCGCCCCGTCCAGCATGGCGAACAGCTGGCGCGCCTTGCGCACCTGCACAGCCTTGACCTCGTCGGCCATGGGCCGTCCGTCGAGCCGGCGCAGGGTCCAGGCGATGTCGGACGGGCCATACAGGGTGATGCCCTCGGCCGGATCGCCGTCGCGCCCGGCCCGGCCGATCTCCTGCCAGTAGGCCTCAAGCGAGCCGGGCGGGTCAGCGTGGATGACGAAGCGGACATCGGCCTTGTCGACCCCCATGCCGAAGGCGATGGTGGCCACCATCACCGCCCCGTCCTCGGCCAGGAACCGCTCCAGCCGGCGGTCGCGGTCGCGGGCCTCCATGCCGGCGTGATAGGCGATGGCGTTGGTCCCGGCGTCGCGCAGGGCCTGGGCCACCCGTTCGCAGCCGTCGCGCGAGCCGCAATAGACCACGCCCGACTTGCCGCGCCGCTGTCGGACCAGATCGATCACCGCCGCGTCGGTCTTGGCGCGCGAGGCGTTCTCCTTGCGCACCGCCGAAAGCTGCAGGTTCGGCCGGGCGAAACTGTCGACCACGATGCGGGCGTCGTCGAGCCGCAGGGAGCGGGCGATGTCCTCGCGGGTGCGGGCGTCGGCGGTGGCGGTGACCGCGATCCTCGGCACGCCCGGGAACAGCCCGGCCAGCCGGCCGAGGCTCCGATAGTCCGGCCGGAAGTCATGTCCCCACTGCGAGACGCAGTGCGCCTCGTCGATGGCGATCAGAGACAGGGGCAGGTCGTGCAGCCGGTCGATCAGGTGCGGCTGGGCCAGTCCCTCGGGCGAGACATAGAGCAGGTCGAGCGCGCCGGCCCTCGCCGCGCGCCAGATCTCCGACCGGTCGTCCAGCGACACGCCGGAATCGAGCCGGGCCGCAGCGACGCCCTGCTGCTTCAGCGCCTCGACCTGGTCGGTCATCAGGGCGATCAGCGGCGACACGACCAGTCCCAACCCGGGCCGGAGCATGGCGGGGATCTGGTAGCAGACGCTCTTGCCGCCCCCGGTCGGCAGCACGGCCAGCACGTCGCGGCCGGCCAGAACCTCAGCCACCACCTCGGCCTGTCGCCCGCGGAAGTCGGTATGGCCCCAGACCCGCTCCAGCGTCGCGCGCGCGTCCGCCAGCGTCGGCGGGGCGGTAAGGATTGAGTCGGCGGGCATCGCCGCCTTGTGCCTCATTTGTTCCGGCGTGTGAACGCCTCAGCGAGGCTCCACCGTCACCGTCGCCCGAATGGAATTGGCGATGTAGCAGGATTCATGAGCCCGGTGATGGAGCTGGTCCAGAAGCGCCTTCGCCGGCGGCGCGCCGGAGAAATCGACCTGCGGCCGCAGGGTGACGGACGTGATCGACACCCGTCCGCGATCATCCCGGGCCAGAACGCCCGAAGCCTCGTCGAGATAGCCGTCGACCTCCAGCCCCTCCTTCCGCGCATAGGCCAGGAAGAACAGCATGTGGCAACTGGACACGGCGGCGACCAGCGCCTCCTCCGGGTCGACGGCGGCCGGATCCGACATCGGCTCCGGCACGCTGGACGGGGCCGATGACCCGCGCACGACCGCCCCGCCGTCAAAACGCCAGTCATGGGCGCGGCTGTAGCCGTTGTCAGCGAAGGACTGACCGTCCCGGCGCCATTCGACGGTGGCGGTGTGTTCGCTCATGGGGGTCTCCCGATCCAGACCCCAACTGTCTAGCTTCCCCGCCCGCCGAAACCCAGTCCCGTGCCTTGATACCGCCCGCGACCCGCCTTATCCCCGGAAGCCATGGCCGCCCCCCTGATTTGCCCGTCCATTCTCGCCAGCGACTTCGCCCGCCTGGGCGAGGAGGTCGCCGCCCTCGAAGCCGCGGGCGCCGACTGGGTTCATGTCGATGTGATGGACGGCCATTTCGTGCCCAACATCACCATCGGCCCGGAGGTGGTGACGGCGCTGCGGCCGCACCCCAAACTGCCGTTCGACGTGCATCTGATGGTCGCGCCGGTCGATCCGTGGCTCGAGGCCTATCGCGACGCGGGGGCCGACTATCTGACGGTACATCCCGAGAGCGGGCCGCATCTGCACCGCACCCTGGGCCGGATACGCCAGCTGGGCGCCAAGGCGGGTGTCGTGCTGAACCCCGGGACCTCCCTGACCGTGCTGGAAGAGGTGATCGACCTGGTCGACCTGGTGCTGCTGATGTCGGTCAACCCCGGCTTCGGCGGTCAGTCCTTCATTCCCTCCACCCTGCGCAAGATCGAACGGGCGCGGGCCCTGCTCGACGCCGCCGGATCGAAGGCGCATCTGCAGGTCGACGGCGGGGTCACCGCCGCCAACGCCGGGGCCTGCGTCGCCGCCGGAGCCGACGCTCTCGTCGCCGGCACGGCGGTGTTCCGGGGCGGTCCGTCCGCCTATGCCGACAACATCCGGGCGCTGAAGGCGGCGTGAGTCCGCTCGGCCCCTTCGCCCGCACCGAGGCCGATACGCCCGCGCCCGGCGAGATTCCCGGCCTGCGCGGGGCGCCGATGCGGACGCCGATACGGTCGACCGAGGCGTCGACGGGACCGGGCCTGTGGCCCGCCGTCGCCGGCCGCCTGCTGACCCGGCAGCTCTGGATCGAACTCTACGGCCTGCCCGGCTACGGCCTGACCCTGCGGGGCCGGACGGCGCAGGGCTTCGCCGCCACGCCGCGCGACTTCCGCCCGGTCGATCCCGCGCCCGGCAAGGCGGCCCTGGGCGGCAAATTCGTGCTCGCCGGCGCCAGTCTCGAGGCGCCTGCGCCCGAGGACCCCTGGAACCGGCCCAGCCCGACCCGGGCCTTCGCCGTCGAACTTCACGCCTTCGCCTGGCTGCCGTCGCTGATGCTGCAGGGCGAGCGCGGGGCTCGCGAGGCTCTGCGCCTGACCCTGACCTGGGCCACGGTCTTCGCCCGCTGGTCGCCGTTCGCCTGGGACCCGGCCATCCTCGCCCGGCGCACGCTCAACCTGGCCTGCGCCGCGCGCCGCATGAGCCAGGTCGCCACCGAGGCGGAGCGTCTGAGGCTGGCCGATGTCCTCGGCCGGCAGGCGAGACAGTTGCTCCGCCCTCCCGGCGGCGTCGCCGCCCGGGCGGAACGCCTGATCGCGGCCGCCGTCGCCGGTTGCGTGCTCGCCGGCGCTCCGGGAGCCGGCCTGCGCCGGGCGGCCCTGCGCGCCCTGCCTTCGGCGCTGGCGAGGACCGTCGGCGAGGACGGCGCCCACGCCTCGCGCAGTCCGGAGGCCGGGCTTGAACTGCTGCTCGATCTGCTGACGCTGGAGGACGCCCTCGCCCAGATGTCCGAGCCGGCGCCGGACGCGATGCGGTCGGCCATCCGACGGCTGACCTCGGCGGCGCGCTTCCACACCCTGCCCGACGGCCGCCTGATCACCCTGCAAGGGGGCGGGCCATCGACTCCGGCGCGGGTCGCCGCGGCGGTCGCCCACGACGACATCGAGGAGGCCGAGGCTCCGACCGGAACCGTCGGCGGCGTCGCCCGCATCCGGCGCCCGCTGCTGCCCGTCGCCGCCGCCCTCGCCGCCCCGGCCCGCGGCGCCTGGTCGGCCGCCGCCTGCGCCCAGCCGCTGGCGCTGGAAATCGTCTGTGGACGCGACCGTCTCGTCACCGGCTGCGGCTGGACCCCGCGCGCCGCCGATCGTCAGGGCCTGCGCCTAGGCCCCGGCCATTCGACCCTGACCCTCGGGGAGGCCTCCACCGGCGTTCCGCTCGGCGGCTGGAAGGGCGGACTGCTGGGCCATCGCCTGATCGGCCGTCCCGTGCATGTCGACGTCCACCGCCGCGACGGCGAGGGCGCGGTCTGGCTGGAGGCCGAACACGACGGCTGGGTTCACGATTTCGGTCTGTTGCACCAGCGCCGCCTCTATCTCGATCAGCGGCTGGACGAACTTCGGGCCGAGGAACGCCTGCACCCGGCCGCGGGCCAGAAGGATGTGGTTCGCGCCATCGCCGCCCCCTATGCGATACGCTTTCAGCTCGAACCCGGCGTCCAGGCGTCGCTGGCCCGCGACCGCCGCTCGATCCTGCTGCGGGGCCATTCGGGCCGGGGCTGGTGGTTCCGCACCGACGGGCCGGACGTCGCCATCGAGCCCTCGGTGCATATCGACGAGGGCCTGACCCGCCGCTCGCTGCAGATCGTCGTGCGCGGCTCGGCCCGCACCGATTCCGAGACGAAGATCCGCTGGAAGCTGAGCCCCGCCGGCTCCGGCGGCGATCCGACCTGACCCCAGTCCCTTGAGACGGACGGCCGCCGCGACCATCTTGCAGCTGCCGCGTTACGCCTATCCGACCACAGGATCGCCTGATGAGCTTCGCCGACCCGACCACCCTGCCCGACGACCTGATCAAGGACGGCTCCGACGCCGGCTTCATGGCCGATGTCGTCGAGGCGTCGAAGACCCAGCCGGTGCTGGTCGACTTCTGGGCGACATGGTGCGGGCCGTGCCGGACCCTGACGCCGATGCTTGAGAAGGCCGTCCGCGCCGCCGGCGGGGCGGTCAAACTGGTCAAGATCGATGTCGACAAGAACCCCGCCTATGCGGGTCAGCTGCGGGTGCAGTCGATCCCCACCGTCTACGCCTTTGTCGACGGCCAGCCCGCCGACGGCTTCCAGGGCGCGGTGCCGGAGAGCCAGCTCAAGGCCTTCATCGACAAGCTGACGGGCGGGACAAGCGCCAATTCCGACATCGAACAGCTGATGTCGATGGGCGAGGAATCGCTGTCGCTAAACGACCTGGGCGGCGCCGCCCAGGCCTTCGCCCAGGTGATGACGCTCGAACCCGGACACGAGGGCGCCGTCGCCGGCATGGCCCGGGTCTACCTCGCCGACGGCGACCCGGATCAGGCCCGCCAGACCATCGCCATGGCCCCGGCCGACTCGAAGAACGCCGAGGTCCAGTCGATCCGGGCGCAGTTGAGCCTGGCCTCGGCCGCTCCGACAGGCGCGAGCGCCGAGCTGGAGGGGCGCGTCGCCGCCGACCCGTCGAACCACGAGGCGCGCTACGAACTGTCGCTGGCCCAGGCCTCGGCGGGCGATCTGAAGGGCGCGGTCGACAATCTGCTGGCCATCGTGGCGGCCGACCGGGAGTGGAACGACCAGGCCGCCCGCAAGCAGCTGCTGGTGGTGTTCGACGCCGCCGGCCCGGCGTCCGAGATCGCCCGCGACGGCCGCCGTCGCCTTTCCTCGATCCTGTTCGCCTGAGGGGGATCGCATGGCGCAGGGCTACAACAGGGCCGCCGACCTGCCGCAGGTCATACCGGTCTTCCCCTTGCCCGGCGCCATCCTGCTGCCGCGCGGCCAGCTGCCGCTGAACATCTTCGAGCCGCGCTATCTGAACATGATCGACGACGCCATGGCGGGCGATCGCATCATCGGCATGGTCCAGACCACCGGCGGCCCCCTCGACCGGCCGCATCTGGCCCCGGTGGGATGTGCCGGTCGGATCACCAGCTTCGCCGAGCCCCCCGACGGCCGCTATATGATCCCCCTGCCGGGCCTGTGCCGGTTCGCCTCGGTCGCGGAGATCGCCG
>JAAXIW010000062.1:22609-25365 GCA_012270135.1 Brevundimonas sp.
GGCGGGGGCAGCCTGCCCGGCCTGTCGCCGGTGGGCTGCGCCGGCCGCATCACCAGCTTCGCCGAGACCTCGGACGGCCGCTATCTGATCACCCTGACCGGATGCGCCCGCTTCCGCCTCGCCAGCGAGCTGCCGACCCAGACGCCCTACCGCCAGATCCGCGCCGACTTCGGACCGTTCGAGACCGATCTGGCGCCGCCGCCGGTGGACGACCTTGGCCTCGACCGGGAGACCCTGCTCGACGCCCTGCGCGCCTATCTGGAGACGCGCGGCCTCGATATAGACTGGGACACCGCCGAGACGGCCCCGCCGGAAGCCCTGATCAACAGCCTGTCCATGGCCCTGCCGTTCGAGCCGTCGGAGAAGCAGGCCCTGCTCGAGGCCGCCAGTCTGACCGACCGGTCAGACGTACTGACCGCCCTGATGACCATCGACGCGGCGGAAACCGGCGACGGCGACGCCCCTTCGATGCAATAGTGAAGCCATGAGCGACGCCTTCCATACCCCCGCCTCCGTCGACCCGCGCCTGCTGGAGGTGCTGGTCTGTCCCGTGACGCGTGGGCGGCTGACCTGGGACCGCGAGCGGCAGGAGCTGGTTTCGAAGGGGGCCAAACTGGCCTATCCGATCCGCGACGGCGTGCCGATCATGCTGGCCGAGGAAGCCCGCAAGCTGGAGTAGAGCGCCTCTCCGCGCAGCAAACGCGGCAGGTCGCCGGTGGCGCCGCCGGCCTCGTGCAAGAAGGCGCCGCGCAGGCCGGCGCGGCGGTTGACGGCGGCGATGCCAAGATCGCGCGCCAGCCGCACGGGGGCGATGTCATTGGAGAACAGCCGGACGAAGCCGTCGAATCCGGCCGCCAGCGCGGCATTGTCGAAGCGCCGCCAGCGGGCGTAACGGTCCAGCACCGGCTCGGAGCCGATGTCCTCGCCCAGCCGCACCGCCTCGACCAGCACCTCGGCCAAGGCCGCGGCGTCCTTGAGTCCCATGTTCAGACCCTGCCCGGCCACCGGATGCACGGCATGGGCGGCGTCGCCGATCAGGGCGACGCGCGGCGCGGTCAGTTGCTCGGCCAGCTGGAGCGACAGCGGATAGACGAAGCGCGGCCCCACCACCGAGACATCGTCAAGGAAATCTCCGAACCGGCGCATCAGATGGGCATGGAAGGCCTCGTCCGACGCGGCCTTCAGCGCTTCCGCCCGACGGGTGGTCTCGGTCCAGACGAGGCTGGCGCGGCGATCGGTCAGCGGCAGGATGGCGAACGGGCCGGATGGCAGGAAGTATTCGTGGGCCACATTGCCGTGGTCCCGCCCCATGGAGACGGTGGCGACCACGCCGCTCTGGCCGTAGCCCCAGCCGACCGTGTCGATACCGGCCTCGCGCCGCACCCGCGAGCCGCGCCCCTCGGCCCCCACCACCAGCGGCGCCTCAAGCCCGGCGCCGTCTGCGAGGGTGACGGTCGCCAGACCCGTGCCGGCTTCGACCCGTTCGACCGAGGCCGGCGCCCGCACCTCGATGCCCGCCGCCGCCCCCGCATCCGCCAGCGCCACGCGGATGCGCCGGTTCTCGACCATGTAACCGAGGGGCTCGCCGTCGGTGCGGTCGCCGATCTCATCGGCGTCGAAGCGCAGAAAGGCGGACGAGGCCGCCGGCGATGCGGCGCCCGGCCTGCGACCGTCGGTGACGAGGATCCGGTCCATGCGGCAGGCATGGGGCCGCAGGCCCTCGCCGACGCCCAGCGCGTCGAGCATGCGGAAGGTCGAGAAGGCGATGGCGGTCGAACGCCCGTCGAAGGTCGGCGCCAGCTGGGCCGAAAAGGGCTGCGGATCGACCAGCACGACCTTCAGCCCGCCTTGGGCCGCGGCGAGGGCGAAGGTGGCGCCCGCCATGCCGGCTCCGGCGATGATGACGTCGTATCGGTCGGTCGCGCTCATGCCCCGCTTGTCGCGCCGCAGCGCGCCGAGGTCCAGTGCGGCGAATTGGAAGGCCGGGGGTCGAGGTAAACAGCCCCTTAACCCTGCCCGGGCGACAACCGTCGGAGTTTCGCCCCGTCCGGAGTCCGCCGCCGCATGTCCGCCGC
This sequence comes from Brevundimonas sp., assembly GCA_012270135.1. Classification (GTDB taxonomy): domain Bacteria; phylum Pseudomonadota; class Alphaproteobacteria; order Caulobacterales; family Caulobacteraceae; genus Brevundimonas. The sequence continues at coordinate 24,685 of JAAXIW010000062.1, forward strand.
CCTCGCCCTCGGCCACCGCGCCTTCGAGAGCGCCCGCATCGTCTGGGGCGCGCCGTTCGCGGTGCGCTTCCGGGGGGTGCTGCAGGCCCTGCTGGCGACGCTGCTGCTGATCGCGCTGATCTCGTGGAATCCGGCCGACCCGAGTCTCAACGCGGCCTCGTCCGCCGCGCCGACCAATTGGCTCGGGCTCAACGGCGCCCTGTTCGCCGACGTCTTCATGCAGTCATTCGGACTGGCCGCCTGGCCGGCCGCCCTGCTGCTGATCGCCTTCGGGCTGGCGGGGGCCATCGGCGATGCGATCCAGCAGCGGCTGAAGCCGACGCCGTTCAAGGTCTTCGCGGCCATGGCCGGGGTGCTCTGCCTGTCCGCCGCCCTGTCCGCCCTGGCCCAGCCCGCCGCCTGGCCGCTGGCGGCCGGTCTCGGAGGGCTCTGGGGCGACGCGATCGTGGGCCTTGTAACACTCGCCTTCGCGGCGCTGCGCCTGCCCGGCGCGGCCATCGCCGCCGGGGCCGTCTTCCTGCCCCTGGGCCTGTGGGGCGTCGGCTACGCCATCGGCCTGCGCGTCTCCGATCTTGGAGAGGCGGTCGACTGGGCGCGGGGCGCGCGCCGGCCGGGACCGCCCCCGTCCACCGCTCGCCGGCCGACGGCCCCGCCCCGGCCGCGCCCTGCGCCCGCACCCGC
>JAAXIW010000033.1:0-6368 GCA_012270135.1 Brevundimonas sp.
CGATGTGGGTCGACTTGCCGGTGCCGTGATAGCCCTGAACCATGACGCGGCGGTCGAAGGCGAAGCCGGCGCAGATGGCGAGAGTCGTCTGCGGGTCGAAGCGGTAGGCCTCGTCGATGTCCGGCACATGGCTGTCGCGCTCGTCGAACAGCGGCACGGTCATGTCCGAGTCGATGCCGAAGACCTCGCGCACGGTGGCGCGGCGGTGCGGCTCCATGGTCAGGAGGGCGTCGGGGGAGGCGTCGAGCGGGGAGGTCATGCGCCTCCCTTAGAATTCCGGCGGGGCCGGGTCCAGCGGGGGCGGGGCCGCCGGTGAAATATCGGCGCTTTACAGGATCGTCGCGGAGTCGTAATAACTGACCAGTCAGTTAGAAAGAACCGCGATGTTGCCCGCCGGCCAGCCGAAATTCCGTCGACGGCCCGAGGCGCGGCCGGCCGAAATTCTGGCCGCGGCGCTGCAGGTGTTCGCGGCGCGCGGCTTCCAGGGCACGCGGCTGGACGAGGTGGCGAGGCGGGCCGGCGTGTCGAAGGGCGCGCTGTATCTGTATTTCGAGACGAAGGCGGACCTGTTCCGGGCCGTGGTGACGGACGCGATCTCGCCGAACATCGAGCGGGTCAAGGCGATGGCCTCGGCCGAGGTCCCGTTCGAACAGGCGGCGCGGATGGGGCTGGGCATGATGGCCCGCACCGTGGCGGGCGACCGCCGCGTCAGCGGGGTCGTCAAGCTGGTCATCGCCGAAAGCCGCAACCATCCCGAACTGGCGACCATCTGGCACGAGACGGTGGTCGAGCCGGGCGTGACGCTGATCAGCGGGCTGATCGCGGCGGCGCAGGCGCGCGGCGAGGTGCGCCCCGGCGATCCGCGCCTGTTCGCCTTCGGCCTGATGGGGCCAATGGTCCTGTCGATGGTGTGGCGCGAGACGTTTGAGCCGGTCGGCGCCGGGCCGATCGACGTGGCGGCGCTGGCCGACCAGCACCTCGACACCGTCCTGAAGGGAATGCGGCCATGAGACGTCTGCGGCCCGTGCTGGCGATCGGGGCGATCGCGATCCTCGCCCTGCTGGTCTGGTGGCTGTTCCTGCGCGGGGGGGAGGCGCGGACCCTGACCGGCTATATCGAGGGCGAGAGGGTCTATCTGGCCGCGCCGGTCTCGGGGTCGGTCTCGGCCCTGTATGTCCGCGAGGGCGAGCGGGTGGCGGCGGGCGGCCGCACCTTCCTGATCGACCCGGCGGTGCAGCGCGCCCAGGCCGGGAGCGCGGCGGCGGCGGTGGGCGCGGCTGAGGCCCGGGTCGAGGATCTGAGAAAGGGCCAGCGGGCTGAGGAGCTGTCGGTGTTCGACGCCGAGCTGCAGGCGGCGCTGGCGGCCGAGCGCGAGGCCGAGGCCGAGTACGGGCGGATCGGGCCGCTGGTCCGGCGCGGCATCTACGCCCCGGCGCGGCTGGATCAGGTGCGCGCGGCGCGGGATTCGGCCCGGGCGCGGACGGCGGCGGTGCGGCGGCGGCGCGAGGTGGCGACGCTGGGCGCGCGGCAGGACGCGGTGGCGCAGGCCGAGCAGCAGGCGCGCCAGGCGGCGGGCGGGCTGACGGAGGCGCAGGCGCGGCTCGGCCAGCTGTCGCCCGCGGCCCCGGCGGCGGCGCGGGTCGAGGAGATCTTCTATCGGCCCGGCGAATGGGCGGCGGCGAATACCCCGGTGATGGCCCTGCTTCCGGACAGCGACGTCAAGCTGGTCTTCTTCGTGCCCGAGGCCGAGATGGCCCGCTATCGCCCCGGCCGGACGGTGACGTTCCGCTGCGACGGCTGCGCGGAGGCGGGCAGGGCGCGGATAAGCTGGGTCAGCCCGCGGCCTGAGTTCACTCCGCCGGTCCTGTACAGCAAGGGCAGCCGCGACCGGCTGGTTTATCGGGTCGAGGCCCGGCCGGCGAACGCCGCGACGCTGAACCCCGGCCTGCCCGTGGATGTGACGCCGCTGGAGTCAGACCGGTGACTGAGGCCGTCATCGACGTGCGGGGGCTGAACAAGTCGTTCGGCGCGCTGCATGCGGTGAAGGATTTCGGCATCACCGTCGAGCGCGGGCGCATCTGCGGCTTCCTGGGGCCGAACGGGGCGGGCAAGACGACGACGCTGCGGATGCTGTGCGGCCTGCTGACGCCAGACAGCGGCGAGGGAACCGTGCTCGGCTACGATGTCATGCGCCAGTCGCAGGCGATCAAGCGGCGGGTCGGCTACATGACCCAGAAATTCTCGCTCTACGAAGACCTGTCGATCGAGCAGAACCTGATCTTCACGGCGCGGGTGCATGAGCTGGACCGGCGGCGCGAGCGGGTTCAGGCGGCGCTGGACCGGCTGGGGCTGACGGCGCGGCGGGCGCAGCTGGCGGGCAATCTGTCGGGCGGATGGAAACAGCGGCTGGCGCTGGCGGCCTCGACCCTGCACGGGCCGGACCTGCTGTTGCTGGACGAGCCGACCGCGGGGGTCGATCCCGAGGCGCGCCGCACCTTCTGGGACGAGATTCACGCCTTGGCGGCGGACGGCATGACCGTGCTGGTCTCGACCCACTACATGGACGAGGCCGAGCGCTGTCACGAGATCGCCTATATCGCCGGCGGGCGGACGCTGGCGCGCGGCACGGGGGACGAGGTGATCGCGGCGTCGGGCCTGGTGACCTTCCACGCCGAGGGCCCGGGCGCCGACCGGCTGGCGCGGGAGCTGCGCGGCAAGCACGGCGTGGAGATGGCGGCTCCGTTCGGCACGGTGCTGCATGTGTCCGGACACGACAGGACGGCGCTGGAGGCGGCGATTGCGCCGTTCCGCAAGCCGCCGCTGAACTGGACCGAGACGCGGCCGACGCTGGAGGACGTCTTCATCCAGCTGATCCACGATATCGAGGCCGAGAAGCAGAGGGCGGCCTGAGATGCTGTCGCCGACCCGCACCTGGGCCGTCCTGGCCAAGGAGTTCACCCAGCTGACGCGTGACCGGCTGACCTATGCGATGATCCTGGTGCTGCCGATCGTCCAGTTGCTGCTGTTCGGCTACGCCATCAACGACGATCCCCGGCATCTGCCGACGGCGGTGCTGGTGCAGGACAACGGGGGCTTCTCGCGCTCGATCCTGACCGCGATGAACAACTCGGGCTATTTCGACGTCGTCCTGCAGGCCCGCAGCCAGTCGGAGCTGGACCGGGCGCTGGAGCGGGGCGAGGCGCAGTTCGCGGTGATCATCCCGTCCGATTTCACACGGCGGGTGGTGCGTGGCGACGCGGCGCAGATCCTGGTCGAGGCGGACGCCACGGACCCATCCGCGACCTCGGGCGCGGTGGCCGCGCTGGCCAGCCTGCCGACGCAGGCGCTGACGCGTGACCTGACCGGTCCGCTGGCGGCGCGGGCGCCGGGCGGCCAGCCATTCGAAGTGGTGGTGCACCGGCGCTACAATCCCGAGGCCATCACCGCCTACAATATCGTGCCCGGCCTGCTCGGCGTGATCCTGTCGATGACGCTGGTGATGATGACCTCGCTGGGCATGGCGCGGGAGCGCGAGCGCGGCACGATGGAGAGCCTGCTGTCGACGCCGGTGCGGCCGCTGGAAGTGATGGTCGGCAAGCTGACGCCCTATGTGCTGGTCGGATTGATCCAGGCGACGGTGATCCTGGTGATGGCGCGGCTGCTCTTCGATGTGCCGATGAGCGGCGGCTGGGTCGCCCTCGGGGCCGGGCTGATGCTATTCATCGTCGGCTCGCTGTCGCTGGGCTTCCTGATCTCGACGGTGGCGAAGACCCAGCTGCAGGCGATGCAGATGAGCTTCTTCTATATGCTGCCGTCGATCCTGCTGTCGGGCTTCATGTTCCCGTTCCGCGGCATGCCCGCCTGGGCCCAGGCGATCGGCGAGGTCATCCCCGAGACCCACCCCCTCCCGCCCCAGCCCCGCCCTTTGCTGCACCGCCTCCGGCTGCACAACGCCCGGCCGAGCCTGTTCGCCCTGGCGCTTTTCGTACTGGTGGTCGGGACGCTGGCGATGATGCGCTACCGCACGACGCTGGATTGACCGGCGTCAGGCCGCCAGCCCGGCCTTCTTCAGCGTCTTGTAGGCCTTGATGACGTTCTGGAGCTTGGCCTCGGCCCCCCGGTCGCCCTTGTTCAGGTCCGGGTGGAAGCGTTTCAGCAACTCGTGATAGCGGGCCTTGATCGCCTTCCTGTCGGCGCGGGCGTCGAGGTCGAGGTCGGCAAGGGCCGCGCGTTCCAGCCGGCCGAGACGCAGCTCGTCCTCGCCGCCGGGTCCGGCCTGCTCCCGGGTGCGGCGGCCGAACAGGCCGAAGCTGTCGCGCCAGCTGCCGGCGCCCGTGTTGTTGGCTGTGCCGAACTTGGCGGCGAAGGCGGCGGCCTCGCGGGTGAACTTGCCGGCCTTCATCTCCCAGGTCGGACGGCCGCCGGTCATGGCCTCGTTCTCCTGGGCGGCGCGGACCTCGCCCTCGCTCATGCCGGCGTAGAAATTCCAGCCCTTGTTGTACTCGCCGGCGTGACGCTGACAGAAGTCGTAGAAGTCGTTGAGGCGTTCGCGCGACTTGGGCGCGCGGGCGGTCGCGGCCTGACTGCAGTCGGGCCACTGGCACGGCTTCTCGCCCGGCTTGAGGTGCAGGACGTCGGCCTCGGCCGCCTCCTCCTCGGGGCGAGGCGGCTTGACCCGCATATCCTTGAAACGCGGCTTGTATTGAAAGGCGGATGACATCGCACGAAGTGTAGGGCCGAATTGGTCGCCAACAAGGACAACTCATGCCGGAAGGCCCGATCGCGTCGATTATTCGCAAGAAACTCACAGCGGGCCTGTCGCCGGTCGGGCTGGAGATCGAGGACGACAGCGGGCGTCACGCGGGCCACCACCATGAAGGCGGCATGGACGGCAAGGCCGGGGGCGAGAGCCATTTCAATGTGACCGTGGTCTCCGCGGCGTTCGAGGGGCAGGGCCGGGTGCAGCGCCAGCGGGCGGTCAACGACCTGTTGCGCGAGGAACTGGCCGGGCCGGTGCACGCCCTGTCGATCCGCGCCCTGACGCCGGCGGAGGCCGCCTCCGCCTGATCCGCGCCCGTCGCGGAACGCCGTCATCCGCCGCCCTCGGCGTTCACCTCGTCTTAGAAACTTCGCCATAGCGTTCGCCCCGGGTTGTTTGGGGAGGGGTGCGCGCAATGGTCGAATCCGACGGGATCACCAAGCCGGCGAACGGCGAACCTGGTTCCGGGGAAGCGGCCCAGGCGCTGCGCGCCATTCTGCAGACGCAGTATCTGCGATATCTGATCATCTCCAGCTGGGCCCTCGGTCTGCTGGCCGTGGTCGGCCCGATCGCTTCGATCCTCTGGTTTTTCGGCACGATCGCCGCCGGCGCCCTGCGCGGCGCGGTCGAGAAGCGAATCAGCGAACGCGTCGGCGCCGGTTGGGGCCTGATCTTCCCGGCCGTGGCCACCGCCACTACCGCGGCCTGGGCGACCGCGCCGCTGATGGCGTGGTTCTCGGGCCATCCGTTCGGCCAGCCGCTGGCCATGACCCTGCTGGTCTCGGGCTATGTCCTCGTGTTCGCGCAGCTGCGCAGCTCGCCGAAGCAGGCGGTCGTGATTTCGTCGCCCTACGGCGTTTCGGCCGCCGTGATCGCCGCCTCCCTGTGGGGCACCGACCTGTTCTGGGCCTTCATGGGCGTGGTGCCGTTCACCGGCGCGGGCCTCGTCGTCCTGGTGTTGATGACCATGCTGCGCGAGGAGCGCATTCGCGCCTTCCAGGAGCATCAGGCTCATCTGATCGAGGAGCTGGAAAGCGCCCGCGATCGCGCCAATGCGGCCAACGAGGCCAAATCGAGCTTCCTCGGCGTCATCTCCCACGAGTTGCGCACGCCCATGAACGGCGTGCTCGGCGCAGCCCAGTTGCTGGGCGCGACCCGGCTGGAGCCGACCCAACGCGAATATCTGTCGATCATCCGCAACTCGGGCGACAACCTGCTGAGCCTGCTCAACGACATCCTCGACATGACCAAGATCGAGGCGGGCAAGATGACCTTCGAGATCGTCGACGTCTCGGTTCAGGACCTGCACAAGCGCGTCACCGGGCCCTTCCAGGCCCAGGCCGAGGCCAAGGGGCTGACCTTCTCGGCGCGCTTCGAGGGCGAGGCCCCGGCGGTGGTCCGCGGCGACCCGCTTCGGGTTTGTCAGGTGATCCACAACCTGCTCTCCAACGCGGTGAAATTCACCGACGCGGGCGAGGTAGCCTACACGGTGCGTTCCGAGCGGGTCGGAGACGAACGAGTCAAATTTTCCTTCGCGGTCAAGGATTCCGGGGCCGGCATCTCGCCGGAGGATCTGGACCGGCTGTTCCAGCCCTTCACCCAGGTCGAC
>JAAXIW010000033.1:6378-25246 GCA_012270135.1 Brevundimonas sp.
CCTTCACCCTGACGCTGGAAGTCGATGTCGAGAGCTGGGAGTCCGCCCCGGTCGCCGAACGCGCCGACACGGCCATCGAAACCGCGGCCGGACCGCTGAGGGTGCTGGTGGTCGAGGACCATCCGGTCAACCGCATGATCCTCGAGGCCTGGATGAGTTCCGCCGGCCATACCTCATCGACAGCCGAGAACGGGCAGATCGCGCTCGAAATGGCGGCCGGGCATCGCTTCGACCTGATCGTGATGGACGTGAACATGCCGGTCATGGACGGCCTCACCGCGACGCGCGGCATCCGGGCCGGGGGCGGGATCAACGCCGAGACGCCGATCGTGGTGCTGTCCGCCTCGGCGCGAACGGAGGATCACGAGGCCGGGCTCGAGGCGGGGGCCGACGCCTACCTGAACAAGCCGATCGATTTCGCCGCCCTGGCCCAGGTGATGAACCAGGTCGGTTCCGGCCGGGCGGGGCTGCGCGCGCTGACTGACATCGACGAGAAGGCCCGCGCCGCCTGACCGGATCCGGCGTGACAGACTTTCGTAACCACGCCCCGGAGGGAAACCTCCGGGGCGTTTTTCGTTTCCCCCGGAGACCATTACACGGGGTCCGATGCGCGCCTTCGCCGAACTGCTGGACCGACTGTCGCTGACAGCTTCGCGCAATGCGAAGCTTGTCCTGCTGAGGGATTATCTTCGCGCCACGCCGGACCCGGACCGTGGGTGGGCGCTCGCTTCTCTGACGGGCGACCTGAGCTTCGCCGCGGCCAAGCCCGCGATGATCCGCAAGGCGGTGGAAGCGCGGATCGACCCCGTATTGTTCGGCTGGTCCTATGACTACGTCGGCGACCTGGCGGAGACCGTGGCCCTGATCTGGCCGCGTGATCCGGCGCATCGCCCCAATCGGGAGCCCGAACTGGGCGAGGTGGTCGAGGCGCTGCGCGCCGCGGGGCGCGGAGAGGTCGCCGGGCTGCTCGAAGGCTGGCTCGACTCGCTGGAGCCCAAGGGGCGGTGGGCGCTGTTGAAGCTGATGACCGGCGGGCTGAGGGTCGGGCTGTCCGCCCGTCTGGCCAAGACCGCCGACGCCATGGTGCGGCCCGACGACGTAAGCGAACCGCCGGATACCGAAGGCGATGTGGCGGTCGTCGCACTGGATCCCGTGGATGTCTCGCAGATCGAGGAGGTCTGGCATGCCCTTGAGCCGCCCTATGCCGATCTGTTCGCCTGGCTGGCGGGCCATGGGCCGCGGCCGGACGCCGAGGCGCCGGGGCGGTTCCGGCCGGTGATGCTGGCCACGGCCATCGACGAGGCCGCGGACTTCGCGAAACTTGCCCCGGCCGACTACGCCGCCGAGTGGAAATGGGACGGCATCCGCGTGCAGGCGGTGCGCGAAGGCGGGATCGCGCGGCTGTATTCCCGCACCGGTGACGAGATTTCCGGCGTTTTCGCGGATGTGATGGCCGGACTGTCTTTCGAGGGGGCGGTGGATGGCGAACTGGTCATCTGGCGGGACGGCGCCGTCGCGCCGTTCGGCGATCTGCAGCAAAGGCTGAACCGCAAGACCGTCGATGCGAAGATGATGGCGGCCTTCCCGGCGGCCATCGTGGCCTATGACCTGCTGGCGGAAAGCGGCGAGGACATGCGGGCTCTGCCCCTGGGCGAGCGACGGGCGCGGCTGGAGGCGCTGGTGGCCGACCACGGCGGCGACCGACTGCATCTGTCGCCGATCGTTCCATATTCGACATGGGATGACCTGGCTGTCCTGCGCGCCGATCCGCCGGTCGGAGCGGCGGCGGAGGGGCTGATGCTGAAGCGGTGGGACAGCCCCTATGTCGCGGGCCGGCCCAAGGGGCCGTGGTTCAAGTGGAAGCGCGACCCGCACGTCATCGACGCCGTTCTGATGTATGCCCAACGCGGGCACGGCAAAAGGTCGAGCTTCTATTCCGACTATACCTTCGGCGTGTGGACGGAGGAGGGGGCGCTGACTCCGGTCGGCAAGGCCTATTTCGGCTTCACCGACGAGGAACTGAAGCAAATCGACAAATTCGTTCGGGATCACACCGTCGAGCGGTTCGGGCCGGTCCGGTCGGTGCGGGCCGAACGTGATTTCGGACTGGTGCTGGAGATCGCGTTCGAGGGGTTGAACCGGTCGACGCGGCACAAGTCGGGGGTGGCCATGCGCTTTCCCCGCGTCAGCCGCATCCGCTGGGACAAGCCGGCGCGCGAGGCCAATACGCTGGCCGACGTCATGGACCTGCTGGACGCGCTGGAAAGCGGCGGCGGCCGGATCGCAGCGGCGCGGGACTGAAGAATTCGGGCGGCGGGGTTTCAAATCCGGGCAGGCGCGCTAGACCCGGCTGATGATCTCGCTCCAGACTTCCTTCAACGACGCCGTCGCCGCGGGGCAAAGGGCGGTGACAGTCGACGCGGCCCTGCTGGCCAAGCTGACCGATCTGGCCGGCGACCTGGCGGTCAATCTGGTCATCGCTTCCATCATCCTCGCAGCGACGGTGATAGGCGCGCGGTGGGCCGCCCGATTGACCCGGCGCGTGCTGCTGCGGGCCCATGCCTTCCGGCACGACCAGACCATCCTGAGTTTCGCCGTGCAGGTGGTCCGGGTGCTGGTCTACATCCTCGGCTTCATCGCAATTCTGCAACGGCTGGGGGTGCAGACCACATCGATCATCGCGGTGCTGGGCGCTGCGTCCCTGGCCGTGGGTCTCGCGCTGCAAGGGACGCTGTCGAACGTGGCGGCGGGCGTGCTGTTGCTGGTGCTGCGGCCCTACAAGGTCGGGGATGTCATCGACATCAACGGCGCCGTCGGCACGGTGCAGCGGCTGGACCTGTTCACGACCCAGATGTCGAACGCCAGCAACCACAAGATCGTGGTCCCCAATTCGCAGGTGCTCGGCGACGTGATCCTGAATCTGTCGGGCCAGACGACCCGGCGGATCGAGATCAACTTCACCGTCGGCTACGGCGAGGATTTGAACGCGGCGCGGGCGGTGCTGGTCGGCGTCGCCGAGGGCCATGAAAAGGTGCTTGCGGATCCGCCGCCGTGGACCGGCGTCACCGGGCTGCTCGACAGCGCCGTGCAGATCACCCTGCAGGCCTGGGTGGAGTCGGGCGACTGGTGGCAGACCCAGGCCGACCTGATGCAGAGCGGCAAGGAGGCCATCGACGCGGCCGGCATCGAAATTCCCTTCCCGCACCAGGTGGAGGTGCCCGCCAAGGGCGCCGCCTTCGCCCGCGTCGTCGCCGTGCCGCCGGCTGGGTCGGAAGGAGACTGACGGGTGCGCTACGACTTCGGGTCCGACAACACCGCGGGCATGGCCCCGGCCGCCCTGCAGGCGCTGGTCGACGCCAATGACGGTTACGCCCGGGCCTACGGGGCGGACGACGTCACCGCCCGCGCCGCCGACCTGATCCGCCGGCGGCTGGATGCGGACGCCGAGATCCGCTTCGTCTTTTCCGGCACGGCGGCCAACGCCATCGCCCTGTCGATGCTGGCCTGGCCGCACGAGGCGGTGCTGGCCCATCATGCCGCCCATGTCTGCACGGACGAGACCGGGGCGCCGGGTTTCTTCGGTTCGGGCGTCGGCCTGATCGGCCTGCCGGGCTTTTCCGGGAAGATTGATCCGCTGGCCCTGCACGCCGCCCTCGATGAGCCGGAGGTCGGCCACCGCCAGCCGCCCGCGGCGCTGAGCCTGACGCAGAGCACCGAATACGGCACGGTCTATACCGAGGAGGAGCTTCGCCACCTGATCGAGCCGGTCAAGCTGAAGGGCCATGGCGTGCACATGGACGGCGCCCGGCTGGCCAATGCGGGGGCAGCCGGCTTCGATTTGACCCAGATCGCCCGGCTGGGCGTCGATGTGCTGGTGTTCGGCGGCGCCAAGGCGGGCGCCAACTGCACCGAGGCCATCGTCATGTTCGACAAGTCGCTGGCCCGGCGCATCGACAACCGGCTGAAACAGGCGGGACAGACAGCATCGAAGGCCCGCTATCTCGCCGCGCCCTTCCTCGGCCTCCTGGAGGACAACGCCTGGGAGGACGGGGCCGCCCATGCCAACCTGATGGCCCAACGGCTCGCCGAGGGGTTCGCCACCCGGTCTCCCTTCGTGCTGGCTCATCCGGTGGAGGCCAACGCCGTCTTCGTTCGCATGCCGCCCGAGGCGCACCAGCGGCTCAACGCCCTGGGCTGGGCCTGCTACCGTTTCGACGATGGCTCGGTCCGGTTCGTCTGCTCCTGGGCGACCACCGCGGAGGCGGTCGACGAACTGATCGAGGCGGTCGGCGGTCTTTGACCGGCGGTCGAAGTCGGGTAGCCGACAATGACCGCTGCAAGCGGGACCGTTTCGGATGCGGGCCGGACAATGGCGAAGACGCGGAAAGATTCCGGGAAGGCGGTGGATGCCACGCTTCGCGAAGCCTTCAAGGTGATCGAGGCGCGGTCCGCGCCGCCTCGTCTGACGGATCACGTCGAGATGCTGTCCACGTCGAAGCCGCGGCCCGACCGGCGATCCTGACGGTCAGTCGGCTCCGCGGGGGATGTCCATGGCCTCCGCCAGCCGGTTGCGGGCGCGGTTGACCCGACTCTTGATGGTCCCGAGCGCGCAGCCGGCGATCTCGGCGGCCTCCTCGTAGGACAGGCCGGCCGCCCCGACCATGACGATGGCTTCGCGATGCTCGGGCGGCAGATCATCAAGGGCGAGCTTCAGCGCCCCCAGCTCCACTGTCCATTCCTGATTGCCCTCGGCGGTCAGGCGACCGGCGTGTTGGCCGTCCTCGTCGGAGACCTCGCGGCGACGTTTGGCCACCGCGGAATACCAGGAGTTCCTGAGGATGGTGAACAGCCAGGCTCGCAGATTGGTGCCGGCCTCGAAGCGGTCCCGATAGGTCCAGGCCTTGGTCAGGGTTTCCTGCACGAGGTCGTCCGCGTCCGCGCCGTTGCGTGACAGGGACCAGGCGAAGGCGCGAAGCGAAGGAACGAGCGCGGTGACGGATTCCCGCCAACTATGTCGATCGACAATTCCGCCGACGGCGTCGGGGGAGGCGTCTTGGCCATCCTCGGACGGCCCGCTGGGCAGCGACATGCGAACAAACTCTCGGAACAACCGAATGTTACTGAAAATCAGAGACGTGCGGTCTGAACGTCCGCTCACCGGGAGCGTTCCGCTGGACAGTACTGTCGTCGCATGGAACAAAACGGGACCGTGACGGTTGTCCGGAGCCGCGGGCGTTGAGGAAGCAGGGGCCAATCCAATGAGCGCATCCATCAGAGCCTCGAAGACCCCGGACGCGAGGCTGGAGGCGTTTCGCCGCGTTCGCTCGGCGATGCCGGCCCTCGCCTGGGGTCTCGGCCCGGAAGACCTGGCGGCCCAGTCGATGACCGACTGCAGCCCGGGAAAGTGGCATCTGGCCCATACCAGCTGGTTCTTCGAGGCCATGATCCTGTCGGCCGAACCGGGCTACGAGCCGGTCGATCCGCGTTTCCAGACCCTGTTCAACAGCTATTACGAGGCGCTGGGCGAGCGGGTGGAGCGCGGCGAGCGCGGCCTGATGACCCGCCCCTCGCTGGACGAGGTGCTGGACTACCGCCGAGAGGTCGACCGGCGCATGGAGGCCTGGCTGGAAGGGGGTTCTGCGGACGCCCGGCAGGTCTATCTGTTCACCCTGGGTCTGCACCATGATCAGCAACATCAGGAGCTTTTCCTGATGGATTTGCTGAACCTGATGGCGCGCTCGCCGCTGGATCCCGCGGCCTATGACGAGGATCCGCGGTGGTCACCGCCGCAGCGGCCCCGGGGTGGCCTGACCCGGTTCGAGGGCGGCCTGGCCCGGATCGGTCACGACGGCGCGGGCTTCGCTTTCGACAATGAGGGGCCGGCGCACCGCCAGTGGCTGGAGCCCTACGGCCTCGATCACGATCTGGTCAGCAACGGCGACTGGCTGACGTTCATCGAGGATGGCGGCTACGCCCGGCCGGAACTTTGGCTGTCCGATGGCTGGGCGGCTGTGAAGGCCGAGGGGTGGACGTCGCCGCTGTACTGGCGCCGCGACGGCGCTGGCTGGAGCACCATGACGCTGGCGGGGCGCCGGGCGGTCGATCCGGCGGCGCCGGTACGGCATGTCAGCTTCTATGAGGCCGACGCCTATGCGCGATGGAAAGGTCGTCGCCTGCCTACCGAAGCGGAGTGGGAGCATGCGGTCAGCTGCCGACCGGAGGTGTTCTCGAACGCTTTCGGGGAGGTCTGGCAGTGGACGTCGAGCGCCTACTCCCCATATCGGGGGTTCAGGCCGACCGAAGGGACCGCGTCTGAGTACAACGGCAAGTTCATGGCCAACCAGATGGTGCTGCGGGGATCTTCCTGGGCGACGCCGGAGGGGCATGGACGGGTCAGCTACAGGAATTTCTTCTATCCGCATCAAAGGTGGGCGTTCATGGGATTGAGACTGGCCAGCGATCTGCCCGCTCCCGAAACGCGCGATGTGGGCGAGGCCGAGACCGCCCGCTTCCGCCGCGATCTGCTGAACGGCCTGGGCCGGTCGCCAAAGGCGGCATCCCCGAAGTGGTTCTATGACGCTGAAGGGTCGCGCCTGTTCGAGGAGATCACCCGGCTGCCGGAATACTACCCCACCCGGCAGGAGGCCGCGCTGCTGCGGCAAGTCGCCCCGGCGTGGGCGCGGCGGTTCGGCCCCGGCGCGGCGCTGGTCGAGTTCGGCTCGGGCGCCAGCGAGAAGACCCGCATCGTGCTGGACGCGGCGCCCGATCTGGCGGCCTACGTCCCGATCGACATCAGCGCCGACGCGCTGAGCGCGGCGGCGCGCAGCATCGACAAGAGCTATCCGGGCTTGAAGGTGGCCCCCCTGGTCGGCGACTTCCTGCACCTCGCGGCCCTCCCCGACGGGATCGGAGACGGGCGGCGGATCGGCTTCTTCCCCGGCTCGACCATCGGCAATCTGGAGCCGGCCGAGGCCGTGGCCTTCCTGACGGCCGCCCGGCGGCAACTGGGCGAGGGGGCGCTGTTCATCCTCGGCGTCGATCTGGTCAAGGAGCCGGAGACGCTGGTCGCGGCTTATGACGACGCGGCCGGGGTGACGGCGGCCTTCAACCGCAACCTGCTGGTCCGCGCGAACCGCGAACTGAAGGCGGGCTTCGACATCGACGGCTTCGTGCACCGCGCCGTCTGGAACGCCGATGCGTCGCGCATGGAGATGCATCTCGAGGCGGCGCGGGACATGGAGGTCGAAATCGACGGCCGCGTTATCGCCTTCCTGGAGGGCGAGACCATCCACACCGAGAGTTCGCGCAAGTTCACCGAGACATCTGTCCGGGAGCTGGCGTCGGCGTCGGGCTGGAAGGTGGCGGGTTTGGAGCTGCGCCGGGCGCCAGCCGTGGGTGTGGGGGGGTGTCAACCCTGACACACTAAGTGCGGCGTGCGGTCCCGCGCCGCCTGCCGATGTCCTGGGGAATGTGGCCGCCTAATCGGGACGTCGTGCTTCCTTGGTGCGCGAGCCGTGCGAGGCCTCGCCGCCCTTTCGGCCCGCCTGCGCGGCCAGGCTGCGATCCTGCGAGAAGCTCCGCTTCTCGCTCGGCACGCTGGCCCCGCCCTTCCGCGCGATCTCGCGCTGTCGCTCGGGGTCCATCGAGGCGAAGCCCCGCTTGGAAACACCAGAGGCTCGGGTGGGCTGACCTAAAGCCATTGCAGTAATCCTTTCACGCGACGGTCGAGGTTGAAGACTGAACCCCCCCGGCGCCGTCCGGTTCCGGCCAGACTTTCACGGAAACGCGAGCGAATCAGGGAGGTTGTCGGTGTGTCAGACGCCGCCCCGGCCATAGGGGCGGGAGTCGCCTTCGCCGCCGCCGCCGGGTTCGATGGGCGGCACCTCGTCCGGCGATCCTGCCGGGTCGATGTCGGGGCCGGGCGTCCCGGGCGGCGGAATGTCGGGTTGGGGCGTGCCGGGCGGAGTCGGTTCGATATAGGTCATGGCGGGCTCCTCACCGATCTGAACGCGCGCGGCCGGGGCGCCGTTCAATCACGATATCGGCGGTCCGGAACCGGGGCGGGGCGGGCGGATTGAACAGCCGAACCAACCCCAGGAGCGCCCGCCATGACCGAGCCCTACACCGGCCCGCCCCGGCCCGAAGACATCGAAGACGCCGCCGAGCTCGAGTCGGCCCGGCTGGAACGCGAGGCCGACGCCATCCTGCTCGAGGGTGAAGCCCGGACGTTCAGTCCACGGCCGATCCACGAGGCGGTGCGCGAGGATGTCGCGGCGGCGGGTGATTGGGGCCGGACGCGGACCGCGCGGCTGCGCCGGGCGGTTGAGGACGAGCCTATGAAGGCGACCCTCTACGCCCTCGGCCTGGGCGTGGTCATCGGGATGCTGGTCTCCCGCTAGGGACCGTCAGGATGGGCCGGTCGCCGGGCGTGTGATCGGCGCGCGGCGCATGGCCTGATCCGATACGAACGGATTGCCGCGCCGCTCGGCCCCAAAGGTCGAGGTCGGGCCGTGGCCCGGCACGAAGGTGACGTCGTCGCCGAGCGGCCAGAGCTTCGTCGTGATGGCGTGGAGCAGGGCGGCGTGGTCGCTGCGCGGAAAGTCGGTGCGGCCGATCGAGCCCTGGAACAGCACGTCGCCGACCTGGGCGAACCGGGCCTCGCGGTTGAAGAAGATCACATGGCCGGGCGTATGGCCGGGGCAGTGATAGACTTCCCATGTCGTCTCGCCGAGCGTCACCGTGTCGCCGTCCGCCAGCCAGCGCGTCGGCGTGAAACTGCGGGCTTCAGGCAGGCCGTACATTTGGCCCTGGGCAGGGATCCCGTCGATCCAGAACTGGTCCTCCGGGTGGGGGCCGACGATGTCGAGCCCGGTCTTCTCCTGCATCTCGGCCGCGCCGCCGGCGTGATCGAGGTGGCCGTGTGTGATCCAGATGGCGTCGAGCGTCAGGCCTTGCTTCGCCACAGCGCCGAGCAGGCTGTCGACCGCGGCCCCGGGGTCGATGATCGCCGCCTTCAGCGTCTTGCGGCACCAGACCAGGGTGCAGTTCTGCTGCAGCGGGGTGACCGGTAAGACGGCGACGCCGATCGGGGGAGGGGAGGACTGATCCATGGCGGTGGGATAGCGCCTCCGGCCGCCCGCTGAAAGCCGGACCGGTGCGGGTTCACGTTGACCTTTCGGGCGGTCATCGACATAAGGGCGGGCTTCAAAGGCGCCGCCTCGCAAGGGCGGCCCTTGTTGCTTTACCCACACCGCGCAGCGCCGGCCTCAATGGCGCCGCCCCAGAGCGTCAGAATCCCGACCATGCAAGTCGTCGAAAAGTCCAACGAAGGCCTCAGCCGCGTGATCGCGGTGACCATCCCCGTCGCGGAGCTGAACCAGAAGCTGGACGCCAAACTGAAGGAAGTCGCGCCGCAGATGAAGCTGAAGGGCTTCCGTCCCGGCAAGGTGCCGACGTCGCACGTCAAGAAGACCTTCGGCCGCGACCTGATGGGCGAGATCATCAACGACTCGCTGAACAGCTCGAGCCAGAAGGCGCTCGACGACGCCAAGGTCCGTCCGGCCGCCCCGGCCGAGATGAAGCTGATCTCGGACATGGACAAGGTCATCGCCGGTCAGGAAGATCTGGCCTACGAAATGTCGCTTGAGGTGATGCCGGAGTTCACCCCCGTGGACGTCAAGACGCTGAAGCTGAAGCGTCCGACCTACGAGGCCACCGACGCCGACCTCGACGAGGCGCTGACCGAACTGGCCGGTCAGGCCAAGTCTTACGAGGACAAGAAGGGCAAGACCGTC
Organism: Brevundimonas sp.; assembly: GCA_012270135.1. Taxonomy (GTDB): domain Bacteria; phylum Pseudomonadota; class Alphaproteobacteria; order Caulobacterales; family Caulobacteraceae; genus Brevundimonas. Next base: position 16,173 of record JAAXIW010000033.1, read on the forward strand.
AAGGCCGCCGAGGGCGACGAGGTCACCATTGACTTCCTGGGCAAGCTGGACGGCGAACCCTTCGAGGGCGGCGCCGCCGAGGACGCCCAGTTGGTGATCGGCTCGGGCCGCTTCATCCCCGGCTTCGAGGAACAGCTGAAGGGCGCCAAGGTCGGTGAGGAGAAGGTTCTCAACGTCACCTTCCCCGAGGACTATCAGGCCAAGCACCTGGCGGGTAAGGCCGTGACCTTCGACGTTACAGTCAAGGCCATCAAGGCCGAGGTCCCCGCGGTCGTCGACGACGAATTCGCCAAGCGCATCGGTCTGGAATCGCTGGACAAGCTCAAGGAGCTGCTGCGCGACAACCTGAACCAGCAGTACAAGGGCGCCGCCCGCTTCAAGCTGAAGCGCGCCCTGCTCGACGAGCTGGACAAGGCCCACGACTTCCCGCTGCCGCCCAAGATGGTCGAGGCCGAGTTCGACGGCATCTGGGGCCAGGTCCAGGCCGACAAGGAAGCCGGCAACCTGCCGGAAGAGGACGCCAAGAAGTCCGAGAAGAAGCTCAAGGAAGAGTATCGCAAGATCGCCGAGCGCCGCGTGCGCCTGGGTCTGGTGCTGGCCGAGATCGGCCGCGCCAACAACGTCCAGGTCTCCGACCAGGAGCTCAACAACGCCATCATGACCGAGGCCCGCAACTATCCGGGCCAGGAGCGTCAGGTGCTGGACTTCTACCGCCAGAACCCCAACGCCGCCGCCCAGATGCGCGCTCCGAGCTACGAGGAGAAGGGCTGCGATCTGATCTTCGACCGGGCCAAGGTGACCGACAGCAAGATCACCAAGGAAGAGCTGCTCAAGGAAGACGACGACCTCTAGAGGTCGGTCGGGCTCCCTCCGCCCCTCCGGGGCTTGGGCGCCGCTTCTCGCTACCCGTGTCCCGTGATACGCTCGTAACCATCGGCTGAGAGCCGGAGGGAACGCGCACATGTCGCTGATCGCCTGGTTCGCCGCTCTGCTTCTGGTTCAGGATCCGGCACAGGCCGCGCCTCCGGCGCAGCAGGAGCCGCCGGCCGTCGCGCTCGAGGAGGTCGTCGTCGAGGGGCGGCGTCTCGAGGAACTGACCCGGGGGTGCGTCGACGACGTCGCGGCGCCCGCGCGCAACCGCGGACTGGCGCGGTGGCGCGGCGGGGTCTGTGTCGGCGTCACCGGCATCCGGCGGGACATCGCCCAGCACATCGCCGACCATGTCTCCCGGGTGGCCCTCCAGTACGGGCTGAGGCCGGGCGATCCCGGCTGCTCAGCGAACGTCCTCATTGTTTTCGCCGAGGACGGTCAATCGCTGGGCGAAGCCATGGTCGAACGGCGGCGGCGGGTCTTCCACCTGGGCGTCGGAGGCCTCGACCGCGGCAAGGCGGCGCTCGATGATTTCCGCTACTCCGACCGGCCGGTCCGCTGGTGGCATGTCAGCGTGCCGACGAACGCCCACACGGGCGAGGTCGGCATCCGGCTGCCGGGTGGGAGTCCTCCGATGATTCCGGGAGAGGGCCTGGTCAACAGGGGGCGATGGCTCCGCGACGACCTGAACAAGGTGATCATCGTCGTGGACGGCGAGAAGATCGACGGTGTCGGCCTGCCGCAGCTGGCTGACTATCTCTCCATGGTGGCGCTGGCCCAGATCGATCCGGACGGGGACACCGGCGGCTTCTCGACCATCCTCAACCTGTTCGACGACCCCGAGGGCAGTCCTGGCCTGACCGGCTGGGACCGCGCCTACCTGGACGCCCTCTACACCGGGCCGTCCGAGCGAATCCGCGACAGCGACCAGACCCGGCAGCTGCTGCGCAATCTGCGGGAAGCGCGGGCGGCGGGAGACGAAGGCTGCCTGCAGTAGGCCCGCGCCTTGCATGATCGGCCGGACGACGCGATATCCTGTCGTACAGGCGCGCGACCGGTGAGTCGCGGCTGCAGCATCCCGAGAAGGCCTGAATGCGCGATCCGATCGAACTGATGAACATGAACCTCGTCCCAATGGTGGTGGAGCAATCCAGCCGGGGCGAGCGGGCCTTCGACATCTTCTCGCGCCTGCTGCGCGAGCGGATCATCTTCCTGACCGGGCCCTTCGAGGACGGCATGGCCTCGCTGATCTGCGCCCAGCTGCTGTTTCTGGAGTCGGAGAACCCGAAGAAGGAAATCAGCATGTACATCAACAGCCCCGGTGGTCAGGTGACCTCGGCGCTGGCGATCTACGACACCATGCAATACATCCGCTCGCCGGTTTCGACGGTGTGCATGGGCATGGCCGCCTCGGCCGGCTCGCTGATCCTCGCCGCCGGCGCCGCCGGCCAGCGCGTGGCCCTGCCCAACGCCCGCATCATGGTGCACCAGCCCTCGGGCGGCTTCCGCGGCCAGGCCTCGGACATCGAGCGTCACGCCGAAGACATCCGCTACACCAAGCGCCGGCTGAACGAGATCTACGTCCACCACACCGGCCGGACCTATGAAGAGGTCGAGAAGACCCTCGATCGCGACCACTTCATGAGCGCCGAGGAGTCGAAGGCCTGGGGCATTGTCGACCATGTCTACGACCGCCGCGAACAGGCCGACTCCGACGGGGTGAAGACGCCCGGCGACTGATCCGGCGACAGCTTCGCGACAGGACAGAAGGGCGCGCCGGAGACGGTGCGCCCTTTTTCAGTTGTGGTATCAGGCCGCCATGCAGACTCGTGACACCAAGGGGACCGTCGAGGTCGACGGCGACATCTATCACTGGGAGCTCCGCCGCCAGCCGCGCCCGACGACCGGCGGCCAGTGGGAAGGCGTCGCCGTGACCCTGCGGCTGCAGGATTTCAAGCGCGAGGCCATCGTGCAGTTTCCGCCGCCCGTGCGCCCCAACGGCCGGCCCGACGTCGAAAAGCAGTTCGTCAACACCGACCATGTCCGCAACGCCGTGGCGGCGGCGATCGAGGCGGGCTGGAATCCCACGTCGCGCGGCAAGGCGGTGGTCTTCGATGTGGACGGGGAGGGGCGCTGACCGTCAGCGTCGCTCCGTGAACACCCGGAAGCCCGGTTCGTCCGCAATGGCCAACATCTCCGTGTCGCCCGAGGTGTCGCCGTAGGCGGCCGCGAGTCTCAGGCCCTCGCCATACACCGCCTGCAGTCTCCGCACCTTCTCCTCGCCGCGGCAGTTGGGGCTGGCGAAGGCGCCGGTGACCCGGTCGTCGCCGTCGAACACCAATGGCGTGCCGAGCAGGGCGTCCGCCCCCAGCCGGCGGGCGAACGGCGCCACGGGCGTCTCCGGGCTTGCGGTCACGCTCACGCGATGGGCGCCTTTGTCGCCACAGGCGGTCCAGCAGGAGCGGGCGGCCGGCCGCAGGATCCTGTCCCAAATCCGGTCGGCGAAACGTTCGGCGTCGGCTTCCAGCGTCGCGCGGTCCACGCCGCGCAGGAATTCCCGCACCGAGGCGGCCTTGATCCGCCCCCGGTCCCGGTCGCGGGCATAGGTGGCCACCGCCGGGGCCATCCTGACCAGGCCCAGCGCCCACGCGCCGGGGCCGGCTCGCCAGCGCAGGAATTCGGTGAAACTGTCGCGGATCGTCAGGGTGCCGTCGAAGTCGAAGGCGACGATGGCCTGATCCTTGCGGAGCGGCTGGCGAAACGGAGCTGCGCTTCCCATGTCAGACATTCGCCGCGATCGCCATCAACAGTGAACCGTCCGCTTCATGCTCCGGCCACGCTTGGCCGGGGTTGTGGCGGGCGCTTCGATGGGTGATTGTCATTTTTTGAAGACCTTTGCGCCCATTGTTCGGGAATCAACGCGAGGGAAGCGCGCCTGGGCCCATATCGGGTCCAACGCGGGAGTGAGAAGGGTCGATGACCAAAGCCGCCGGCACAGACGCCAAAAGCACGCTGTACTGCTCTTTCTGCGGAAAGAGCCAGCACGAGGTGCGCAAGCTCATCGCCGGTCCGACGGTGTTCATCTGCGACGAGTGCGTCGAGCTCTGCATGGATATCATCCGTGAGGAGCACAAGATTTCGTTCTCCAAGGCCAAGGACGGCGTCCCGAGCCCGAAAGAGATTCGCGAGGTCCTCGACGACTATGTGATCGGCCAGGCCCACGCCAAGAAGGTGCTCTCGGTCGCCGTCCACAACCACTACAAGCGCCTGAACCACGCGACGAAGAACAACGACGTCGAACTGGCCAAGTCGAACATCATGCTGATCGGGCCGACCGGCTCGGGCAAGACGCTGCTGGCCCAGACGCTGGCGCGCATCATCGACGTGCCCTTCACCATGGCCGACGCCACGACCCTGACCGAGGCCGGCTATGTCGGTGAGGACGTGGAGAACATCATCCTCAAGCTGCTGCAGGCCTCGGACTACAACGTCGAGCGGGCCCAGCGCGGCATCGTCTACATCGACGAAATCGACAAGATTTCGCGCAAGTCGGACAACCCCTCGATCACCCGCGACGTCTCGGGCGAGGGCGTGCAGCAGGCCCTGCTGAAGATCATGGAGGGCACCGTCGCCTCCGTGCCCCCGCAGGGCGGCCGCAAGCATCCGCAGCAGGAGTTCCTGCAGGTCGATACCGCCAATATCCTGTTCATCGTGGGCGGCGCCTTCGCTGGACTTGAGAAGGTCATCTCGGCGCGCGGCGACGGGGCCTCGATCGGCTTCGGGGCCAAGGTCAAGGAGATTGACGAGCGCCGCACCGGCGACATCCTCAAGGGCGTCGAGCCGGACGATCTGATGCGGTTCGGCCTGATCCCCGAATTCATCGGCCGCCTGCCCGTGCTGGCGACGCTGGAGGATCTCGACGAGGAAGCCCTGGTCAAGATTCTGACCGAGCCGAAGAACGCCCTGGTCAAGCAGTACAAGCGGCTGTTCGAGATGGAGAACGTCGACCTGACGTTCACCGACGACGCCCTTTCGGCGGTGGCCAAGAAGGCCATCACCCGCAAGACCGGCGCGCGCGGGCTGCGCTCGATCCTCGAGGGCATCCTCCTCGAGACCATGTTCGAACTGCCCACCTTCGAGGGCGTGGAGGAGGTCGTGGTCAACGCCGAGGTGATCGAGGGCAAGGCCCAGCCGCTGCTGATCTATTCGGAGAGCAAGGGCAAGAAGACGGCGACGCCTGACAGCGCCGCCTGACCACGTGAACCCGGGGGCCAATGCCCGTGGCGCCTGAAGCTTATCAAGGGGCCGTCCGCCAGACCCGGCGGGCGGCCCTTTCTCTTGCCGCCATCGCGGCCTTGGCCCTGGCGGCCTGGCATGCGGCGCCCGGCCTGGCGGCGGCGGGCGAGATCGGCGTTCTGCTGGCGCTGGCCCTGGCCGGTTTCATGGTGACGCGGCTGGCGACGGGAACGCCGGACCCGCGGTCGACGGTGCGGGACCTGGCCAGGGTGTGGGCGGCCGTTGCGCTGTGGGGCGTGCCGGCCCTGGTCGTGGTCATCCTCGCCGTGCTCCTCGCGGGGGTGATGCTGTCGCCGCCTTCAGATTTGCACGGACAGGCCTGGACCGCCCTGTGGACCGCGGCGGGTACGAGCGGGACGGAACTGATCAAACAGGGAGCCTACGAGCCGGAGGCCGGCGGCGATTTGCTGATGCACGGCTGGCTCCTGGGCGCCGCCGCGCAGTTGGCCGTCGGCTGGACCGTGGTGGTGACGGTTCTGCGCCGGCTCGGCCTCGGCCGCTGGGTCGCGGCGGTCACCGGGATCGGCGCCGTAGCGTCGCTGGCGCTCGACATAATGATGCGCCGCCAGGGATTTGATCTGCAGGCCTTCTACCTGGCCCCGCCGCGCGCATGGCCGTTTCTGGTCGGGGCCGCTGCGGCGCTGGTCGACCTGAAGCCGTCGCGGGCGGCCGGGGGGCGCCTCGGCCCGATTCCCGACGTTCTGGAACGGCTCGGCGTCATCGCCCTGCCGTTCTATCTGTGGGCATGGCCGCTGCTGGCTTTTCCGAGGCTGGTGCTGGCGCGGCCGTTGACCGGTCTGGAGACAGTCGCGGCCCTCGCCGGCGCATTGCTGCTCGCCGAGGCCACACATCGCTGGGTCGAATCGCCCTTGCGCCGGCGACTTCGGGACCGGCCGCTGGCGAGCCTCGGCGCGACCGCCGCGGCGCTGGCGACGGTCGGCGCGATCGCCGCCACGATTTTCGCCATGGATGGGCTGCCGGGCCGGGCCACGGCCGAGGTCAGGGCCGAGGAGGCGGGCATGGATCAACGCCCGCCGCTGTCCGGCGACTGCCACACCGAGGGTGAGGCGATTCCGCCAGCGATCGGCTGCACGGTTCCGGCAGGGGCGGACGCCCGCGTCGTCCTGTGGGGCAATTCCCATGCCTCGCATCTGGGCCCCGCGGTCTTCGCCTGGGGCCGCGAGCGCGGACTTGCGGTCCGGCAGGCGACCCGGTCGGGTTGTCTGCCGGTGTTGAGCGAGGCGGGCGGTCTGGCCGACGAGGCCTGCGTCCACTTCAACCGCGCCGCCATCGAGGCCTGGGGCAGGGGAGAGCCGCCGGACGTCATCCTGGTCGGCGCCGCCTGGACCCTGATGATCGATCGCGCCGGACTCGGGTCCGAAGACGGGCTGGAGGTGATGACGCGCGGCGTCGACGGGATGATCGACGCCTTGCGCGCCTCGGTCGGGGAGGAGGCCCGCATCGTCCTGCTGGGCTCCACGCCGGACTATCGTTTCTCTCCAGCCGCCTGTCATGCGCGGCGCGCCTTCCTGGGGCTGGACACCGTCCGATGCGACCGCGCCCCGGCCGACAATGCGGCGCTCGCCGCCGCGGTCGACGCCGCCCTCGAAGGGATCGCGGCCCGGCGGCCCGGGGTCAGTGTCTTCAGGCCGTGGATCGCCCTGTGCGATGGCGCGATGTGCCGCACGCGGTCCGCGGCCACGCCCTGGTACGCCGACGCCAACCACCTGACGGAGGCCGGCGGCCTGGCCCAGCTAGAGGCGCTGCGCCCGGTCCTGAACGACGCCGTGTCCGCGGGCCCGCGGTGAGCGGCCGCGCGAATCCGGCCGGCCTCAGGTGCGCGGGTGCAGGTTGGTCGACTCGGCCTTTTCCTTGGCGCCGTCGCGGGTCGCCTGGCTGACCGGAGAGGCCCCTTCGGCCGCGCCGTCGTCCGCCGGGGCCATGGCGGCCGTGTCCGCCGAGGCCTCCCCCGCCGCCGGAGCCGCAGCGTTTCCATTCGAGCCCGGGGCGGCGCCCGTCCGGGCCCCGCCCGCGCCGGTCCCATCGGCCGGCGTCGCCTCCATGGCGGCCTCGTCGGTCATGGTCGAATCCGCCGTCTCCTCGGCGGGGCGTTGGCAGGCCGCCAACGTAAGGATGGCGGCGGCGGCGCAAATGATCACGGTTCGCATGTATCGGTTCCTCCCGGATTGCCTTCGCTGAACGGCCAAGCTGGAGGAGAGTTGCGCGGCCGCACCTCTGATGCCGCCGCGCCACAGGTCCGGCGCGGCGAAATCTTCGGTTTCGACCCCGTCAGGCGCACGATCGATGCGGTGGCGACCGACCTGGCTGCAGGACGATGCAGCTTGAGCGCCTGTGGATGGAAGGGGCGCGCGCCCGCCCGTTACGCTTGAACCCCGCGCGATCCGAACCACATACTCTCCCTAAGGCCGCCGAACGGCGGGCCGAGTCGAAACGGCGGGGCACGGTCGCCCCGGACGCCGGCGCGGCGGGCTTGAGATCAACGAGGGCCCCGGGAAGTACGCATCATGTCCGAGACCAAAATCCTGCCCGTCCTGCCGTTGAGAGACATCGTCGTCTTTCCGCACATGGTCGTGCCGCTGTTCGTGGGGCGCGAGAAGTCCGTCAAGGCGCTCGACGAGATCATGAAGGGCGAGAAGCAGATCCTGCTCGCCACCCAGAAAAACAGCGTCGACGACGACCCGCAGGCCGACGCCATCTATCCGATCGGCGTGCTGGCCACGGTGCTGCAACTGCTCAAACTGCCCGACGGCACCGTCAAGGTGCTGGTCGAGGGCAAGAGCCGCGCGCATCTGACCCGCTTCACCGACCGCGCCGACTATTTCGAGGCCGAGGCGGTCGAGATCGCCGACGACCCGGGCGAGCCGTCGCAGTCGGAAGCCCTGCTGCGCGCCGTGATCGAGCAGTTCGAAAACTATGTGAAGCTGAACAAGAAGGTGCCGCCCGAGGCCCTCAGCTCCATCCCCCAGATCACCGATCCGTCCAAGCTGGCGGACTCCGTCGCCGCCCATCTGTCGGTCAAGATCGCCGACAAGCAGGGCCTGCTGGAAACCGTCTCCGTGCCGTCGCGGCTGGAGAAGGTCTACGGCCTGATGGAGGGCGAAATCTCGGTCCTGCAGGTCGAGAAAAAGATCCGCTCGCGCGTCAAGCGCCAGATGGAGAAGACCCAGCGGGAGTACTATCTCAACGAGCAGATGAAGGCGATCCAGCGCGAGCTGGGCGAGACCGACGACGCCCGTGACGAGATCATGGAGCTGGAGAAGCGCATCCGTAAGACGCGCCTGTCCAGGGAAGCCCGCACCAAGGCCGAGGCCGAGGTCAAGAAGCTGCGCAACATGAGCCCGATGTCGGCCGAGTCGACGGTGGTCAGGAACTACCTCGACTGGCTGCTGTCGATCCCGTGGGGCAAAGCCAAGTCCAAGCCGATCGACCTGAACAAGGCCGAGGACATCCTCGAGGAGGACCACTACGGCCTCGAGAAGGTCAAGGAGCGGATCATCGAATACCTGGCCGTCCAGGCGCGCACCAACAGCCTGAAAGGTCCGATCCTGTGCCTCGTCGGCCCTCCGGGCGTCGGCAAGACCTCGCTGGCCAAGTCGATCGCCAAGGCCACCGGCCGGGAATACATCCGCATGTCGCTGGGCGGCGTGCGCGACGAGGCCGAGATCCGCGGCCACCGCCGCACCTATATCGGCTCCATGCCGGGCAAGATCATCCAGTCGATGAAGAAGGTGAAGACCACCAACGCCTTCATCCTGCTGGACGAGATCGACAAGCTGGGCGCCGACTGGCGCGGCGACCCGTCCTCGGCCCTGCTCGAGGTGCTGGACCCGGCGCAGAACTCCACCTTCGCCGACCACTACCTGGAGGTCGACTACGACCTGTCGCCG
>JAAXIW010000003.1 GCA_012270135.1 Brevundimonas sp.
CCAACGCCCCCCGCCCCCGCCCCGACCGCCGCCAGCCGCCGGGGCGGCGAACGCATCGCCCGCCTGCGCGGTGCGAAGGGCGCCGGGTCCCAGGTCGCCCTCCTCGCCCTCGACAAACAGGGGCGGGCCGGCGGTTTCGCCCTCCAGCCCGGCTTCACCTTCGCCGTGACGGACGCTAACGGTCAGACCCGCGTCGAGCGCGCCGGAGCCCTGTTCGAGACCCCATGACCACCCTGATCACCGACCGCCTGACCCTGACCCCCGTCGCCCTCTCCGACTACGACGACCTGCGCGCCATGTGGGCGGACCCGGAGGTGATCCGGCATATCTTCACCGAACCGCTCAACCGCGAGGACGTCTGGTTCCGCCTGCTACGCGACATCGGCCACTGGGAGGCGCTCGGCCACGGCAACTGGACCCTGCGGCTGAGGGAAACCGGCGCCTATGCCGGCAGCGTCGGCGTGCTGGACTACCATCGCGTCCTCGACCCGGCCTTCGATGCGCCGGAACTGGGTTGGGGTCTTCGTCCCGAATTCCAGGGCAAGGGGTTGGCGTTCGAAGCGGTCTCGGCGGCCCTGGCCTGGTGCGACGACACGCTGAACGCCTCGCGCACGGTGTGCATGATAGATCCGACCAATACGCCCTCGATCGCCCTTGCGGGCCGCGCCGGTTATCGGGATTACGCCCGCGCCGACTACAAGGGGGCCGAGGTGATCCTGTTCGAACGCAGATCGGCCTGACGGGCCCGCGAACCGTAGCCAGCCATTAAGGTTTACAAGGCATGCTGGCCGGCGAATCCGGAGATCGCCCGCCCCATGCCCATGCCTGTCGAAGAGCTTCGCGGCCACCTGACCGAAGCCTTTCCCGACGCCGAGATCGTCATCGACGACCTGGCCGGCGACGGCGACCACTATCGCGCCCGCATCGTCTCGACAGCCTTCGCCGGCCTGCCCCGCGTGCGCCAGCACCAGCTCGTCTATGCGGCGCTGAAGGGCAAGATGGGCGGCGAGCTTCACGCTCTGGCCCTCGAAACCGCCACGCCGGAAGGAGACTGAACATGCGCTACCGTCCCTTCGGACAGGCGGGTCAGGCGGTCTCGGCGCTGACGCTGAGTCTTGGTCCCCGCGACATTTCTCGCGGCCCCGAGGCCGGCCGCGAACTGATCTATTCGGCCCTCGAAGCCGGCATCAACAGCTACCGGCTGGAAACCGCCGACCCTGTGCTCGCCGAAGTGCTCGGCCAGGCTCTGAAACATGTTGATCGCAAGCTGGTCCAGATCTCCCTGACCCTCGGGGCCGGCGACGGTCGCCGCGGCTCGGACCGCGACTTCTCGGCGGAAGGCATCACCTCGGCCATCGACCGGGCCCTGGCCATCTCCGGTCTCGGCTGGTTCGACCTCGCCCTCCTCGCCGCACCGGCCGAACACGAACTGCCCCAGACGACGCGCAACGCCCTCAAGGCCCTGCGCGCCACTGAGCGCGTCCGCCTGCTCGGCATCTCCGGCGAGGGCGACGTCATGGACACCTACGTCTCGACCGGGGCCTTCGACGTCCTGGCCACCCCCTTCCACGTCAATTCGCCGTGGCAGATCCGCTCGCGCCTGCGGGTCGCCCGCGAGGCCGACATGGCCATCTTCGTCTACGACTATTTCCCCGAGAGCCTCGACACGGCCAAAAAGGCCGCGGCCGTCCATCAGCCAAAAAAGGGCTTCTTCGGCTTCGGCGGCTCGAAGACCAAGGCCGATCCGCTCGCCCACGCCGGCACCTTCGCCTTCCTGCACCAGACCAACAACTGGCCGGCCGAGGCCATCTGCCTCGCCTACGCCCTCACCGATCCGTCGGTGTCGAGCGTCCTGATCCGCGCCAGCGACGCGGAACGGCTGAACATGCTGACTCTCGTGCCCGATCGCGACATGCCGCCCGGGCTCGCCGCCCAGATCGAGATGGCCCGCGTGGCCGGCGCCAAGGCCGCCTGAAGCGGATCGGCGCCTTGACCCCGCCCCTTCGGGCGCCTAGCTGACGGCCTTCACCGAAAGGCCAGTTGCAGTGACCGATCAAGCCGTCGCCCATCCCGTCCACGCCTTCATCGCCGATACGGTGAAGGACCACGACGTCGTCCTGTTCATGAAGGGCACGCCGGACGCACCCCGTTGCGGCTTCTCCTCGCTGGCGGTGCAGATCCTCGACCACGTCGGGGCGCCGTTCGTCGGCGTCGATGTGCTGCAGGACGAAGCCTTGCGCGACGGCATCAAGACCTTCAGCGACTGGCCGACCATCCCGCAGCTCTATGTGAAGGGCGAGTTCGTCGGCGGCTCCGACATCGTCCGTGAGATGTTCAACGCCGGCGAGCTCCAGACCCTGCTGGCCGACAAGGGCGTGCCCCTCGGCGACGCCGACGCCTGATGGCCAGGGCCCAGCTCGAACCCCGGGCGGACCGCGAGATCTTCGTCGTCCCGCTGGAGGTTCGGCCCGGGCACATCGACGACAACGGCCACGTCAACAATGTCGTCTACGTGGGCTGGCTGCAGGACGCGGGCACGGCCCACTGGAACGCCCGGTTCGACGCGCAAACCCGCGCGCGCTGGTCGTGGGTCGCCGTGCGTCACGAGATCGACTACTTCCGCCCGCTTCCGCCCGACGCCCTGGGCGTGAAGGCCCGCACCTGGGTCGGTGACCCCCAGGGGCCGCGCTTCAACCGCTACGTCCGCATCGAGGACGGCGAGGGCCGGCTGTGCGCCCAGGGCGTGTCGGAATGGGTGCTGGTCGATGCGGCGACGATGCGGCCGCACCGCATCCCGCCGGACATGCTGCCCGCCTTCGAGGCGCGCTGAACGATCAGCCGCGCGGCAGCTGGTAGGGATTCTCGACCGAGACCCGGCTGCCCGGCGCCAGTCCCATTTCCTGGAAGGACCAGCGCATCTCGATGCCCTGCTCGTGGGGCTCGAGACAGCGATCCTCCTTCAGCCGGCGCAGGGTGATCACCGAGGCGTCGCCCTGACGTCGCACCACCGGCAGCAGGTCCGACTTCTCGGTGCAGCCGTTCGAGCTGACCCAGAAAACGGCCTGGTCCTGGAGGATGGCGGCGGCATGAACGGGTTCGATCTGACCCGGCCCTGCGGCGAGAACCGGTGCGTCGTCGCGCCCGATCCAGCGATCCACCAGCGCGCAGCCGGAGGTCAGGGTCACGGCCGCGAGCATGGCGCCGAGCGTGACGATCCGTTTCATACCCGGCCTCCTGCGCCGAACCCTGATCCGCGCAATGTGCGCCTGTTCTTTCCCCAAGGGAACCCGTCACCGCCGGATGCGGAAAAGGCCCCGGATCGCTCCGGGGCCCCTGTTTCAACTCCGTGATCGCGACGCGATTACGAGGAGTAGTATTCCACGACCAGGTTCGGCTCCATCTTCACCGGGAACGGCACGTCGGCCAGTTCCGGCACGCGGACGTAGCGGACCGAGAAACCGCGGTCGCCCAGCTCGAGGTAGTCGGGCACGTCGCGCTCCGACGACTGCTGGGCTTCGAGCACCAGCGCCATGTTGCGGGACTTCTCCTTGACCTCGATGACCTGGCCCGGCTTCACGCGGTAGGAACCGATGTCGACCTTCTTGCCGTCGACGGTCACGTGGCCGTGGCTGACGAACTGGCGGGCGGCCCAGACGGTCGGGACGAATTTGGCGCGGTAGACGATGGCGTCCAGGCGCGACTCCAGCAGGCCGATCAGGTTCTCGGAGCTGTTGCCCTTGCGGCGCGAGGCCTCTTCATAGGTCGCGGCGAACTGCTTCTCGGTGATGTTGCCGTAGTAGCCCTTCAGCTTCTGCTTGGCCTTCAGCTGCAGGCCGAAGTCCGAGACTTTCGACTTGCGGCGCTGACCGTGCTGGCCGGGGCCGTAGGAACGCTTGTTGACCGGAGATTTCGAACGGCCCCACAGGTTTTCACCCATGACCCGGTCGAGTTTGTACTTGGCGCTGTGGCGCTTGGACATAAGTCACTCTCTATATGATGCGGCCCGGTCCCTCCCCAACTGGAGGGACGATCTCAACGGCGGTCCACGCATCGTCCGTAGTGGATCACGCAACACGGTGAGCCGGTGGCGTGAAGGCGGGGCTTATGACCGCCGGACGCCCCTTCGTCAAGGCTCCGGCGGTCCGTCACGTCCTACTGCGTCGCCGCCGCGAACAGTTCGTTGGCCTTGTTCCAGTTCACCACGGTCCAGAACGCCTTCAGATAATCCGGCCGGCGGTTCTGGTACTTCAGGTAATAGGCGTGCTCCCACACGTCCGCGGCCAGCACAACCGCGCCCCGCTCCTCGGCCACGTCCATCAGCGGATTGTCCTGGTTCGGGGTCGAGGTGACCTTCAACTTGCCGTCCTGGACGATCAGCCAGGCCCAGCCCGAGCCGAACTGTCCGGCGCCGGCGGCGTTGAACGCCTCCTTGAACCTGTCCATCCCGCCGAGATCGCGCTCGATCGCGGCCGCCAGTTCGGCGGACGGCTCGCCGGTCTTGTCCTGCGGCGCCAGCAGCTCCCAGAACAGGCTGTGGTTCCAGTGCCCGCCGCCGTTGTTGCGCACCGCCTTGGGCGCCCCCGAGATGGTCTCGAACAGCGTCTCCAGCGACTTGCCCTGCAGGCTCTCGTCCTTGTCGACCGCCTCTTTCAGCTTGTCGACATAGGCCTGATGGTGCTTGTCGTGGTGGAAGGTCATCGTCTCCTTGTCGATGGCCGGCTCCAGGGCGTCGTAGGCGTAAGGGAGGGGCGGAAGGGTGAAGGCCATGGGGAGGCTCCTTTCGACAAGGTTCGGGGAGCCCTTCATCTAGGCGCCCGCTCGTCGAACCCAAGCCCGGCCGCCGAATTCCGTTCCCCTCAAATCTCGGGCAGGTTCGCCTTCAGGCAGTCCCTGACGGCCCTCCGCAGGTCTCCCGGCGCCGAAGCGAAGTCCACGCCCTCCGCCTCGAAGACGGCCCGCGTCGCCGCGTCCAGCCCGTTCGGCAAGGCGGCCAGCACCCGCTTCTCGCCCTTCGGATGCAGGCAGAAGCCGACCTCCCTGCACAGGGCGGCGAACATCTCCTCATGGGCGGCGTCGGTCATGGTGCTCCCCTACTACGGCAGCAGCCCCGTCAGCCAGTGAAGGATGTTACGCCCGAAGCGGGCGTTGCCCGGGGCCGCATTCCTGCCGACGCGCCGGTCCGGCTTC
>JAAXIW010000291.1 GCA_012270135.1 Brevundimonas sp.
CCCTAAGCCCTGGCCCCTGGCCCCTAAGCCCTGGCGCCTGGCCCCAGTCCCTATCGTCCCCCCCGCGTCCGCGCCCGGTATTCCACCCGCCGCTCCTTGTCGCGGCGCACCTGGTCGGCGACGGCGTTGTCGACGTCCAGCGAGGCGTAGCGGACCCAGTTCTCGATGCCGAGCTTGTCCTGCACCGCCGAGGTCGGCGTCTGCCAGCGGAAATAGGACAGCAGGCCGACGATCGCCGACAGCACCACCGCCAGTCCCTGCAGGCCGCGCAGGGCGCCCTCGTGACCGGCGATCCCGGGTTGCATGGCGAAGATCGCCACACCGACCAAGAACACCCGCGGCGGACGTATTCGCGACAGCCAGCGCATCCAGTAGCGCTCGCGCCTCACCCGACACAGCTCCATCTGGACGTATTTCTCGAGGTACTCCATCCGCGCGCCCAGCCACATGGTCAGCCGGGTCAGATACAGCGCCCGCTGCCCCCAGGCCTTGCCGTCCTGCTGGTAGCGGGTCTCGGCCTGGTCGGCCATGGCCCGGCCCGAGGTGAACAGGTTCTGCAGTTCGCGCGTCCGCTGCACGATCTCGCGCGACAGCTGATAGGAATCGTTCTCCAGCCTGAAGCGATACTGGATGAAGAGGATCTGCTGGATGCCCCAGTAGAGGCCCAGCACCACCAGCATGGCCCCGGCCGCTACGGCCGCGCCCGCCGCGTCCGTGCCGGTCCACTGGCTGAACCATGTCGGCCCCAGCAGGGCCAGGGCGGCGAAGGCGGCCATGGCCAGGGCCTGGTTCACGCGCTTGACGATCACATGCACCCGAAGGGCGTCGAACACCCGGCGGCCATAGGTGAAGATGTCCGCTCTCAGGTCGCTGTCGACCGGAAACCGCTCCTCGATCTGGCGGGCGTACAGCACATGGAATCGATCGGGTTTTCCCTCCGTTTCCCAGAACGGAAAGATGTCCAGCGGCTGGTTGAAATACTCGTCGATGTGGGCCGAGACCCGCTCGATCGCCTCGGGATCCTCCGAGAAATACTCGCTGTCCTGGATCGGGTGCAGGATGCCTTCCGCATTGCGCAG
The DNA here is from genome assembly GCA_012270135.1 of Brevundimonas sp. Classification (GTDB taxonomy): domain Bacteria; phylum Pseudomonadota; class Alphaproteobacteria; order Caulobacterales; family Caulobacteraceae; genus Brevundimonas. The sequence continues at coordinate 1,080 of JAAXIW010000291.1, forward strand.
CGGCCCGGTGCGGCGTTCAGGGCGGGCGCTCGGAATGGCCCGGTCCTGTACGTCCGCGGCCCCGCTCGGCGGCGGATTGGGCGCCGGGTCGATACCGCCCCGCAGCCGGGCGTCGAAACCCTGCCCCCCGTGACCTCCGTCGTGGGGCGCGGGTCGTGGATCGTGCCCGTGCGGCGAATGGCTGTGATCGTCGTGCGACATGACGCGTCGGCGGTCCTTCGTTCGATGGTCCGGCAGTATGGCGGATCGCCGCTCCCGGGCCGACGGCCTTCCCTCAAGACGCGAAGCTGCGCCGTCCCTCTCAGGTATCGCCGCTACCCCTGCCGTGCGGGCAGGGACGGGTCGGTCAGCTCGGAGACCGCGCCCCGTGCACGACCGCGCCCAGACGCCCGCGCAGGACGCCGCTGACGATCGGCCATGTGGGCAGTTCCCGTTGCTTGCGCGCCCAACGGAGGCCCAGTGCGACCATCAGGCCCCAGAAGGCGCCCGCTGCAGCCATACCGATGAACATTGCGATCATAATGGAGCCTCTCCCCGATTCCGCCGCGAGCTCAACGCTGTGTCTTGGCTACTGCGCCATGTTCCTCCGCGCCATGTCCTCCCGCGAGGGTGGTGGGCTGCAGTCGAAACTGGAAATGTAGTCACCCTTGTCCAGAGGGCGAACAGACAGCCCACCGACCAATTCAAGCCGGCCCGGCCGGTACTCGATCAGACAGCGGCTGCCCAGCGGGGGCACTGGGAACTCCTCCCCAAAATAGGTCAGGTAGTAAGGGTCGATATCCCCGTCCTCCGACTGGCCGAGGAGCAATGTGGACGTGTGGACGCTTCCGGATGGAAAGGTCGGTTTGTCTCGAACGCCGACGATGAAGACACATGCAGACCGCGTGGGCGGCCGCGGAGGGAGCGGCAAGAAAAGTGGGGCGACGGGAGGATCGGGCGGACGCCCATCTGGACCTTCCCGGCACTGGAAGTCATTGGCGATCAATACGGCTTCGCCCGGCTCCGGCGACACGTCCATATGGAAAGATCGGTCCCCGACCCAGAGGCGTTCGAGGCCTTCGAAACAACAGATGTCGGTCTTCCAGATGCGGCGGCGCTCGGAGCCTGTGCCGGGAACATACACCACCCTGCCGATGCCGTCTGACGAGCGCACGCTGACGCGAATGTAGAAGACATTCCGAAGGTCGTTGATCTCCGTCGCGCCATCGATGTCCGTGACCGTCATGCCCGTTAGCCGAAATGATTGCTCGGGGGCTGTTTGGATCGTCAGCAGCGCAGCCGCCGTAAGCGAAAACAGTACGCTCATTGATCTTCCTTCGGTCGGGGCAGGGCCTATAAGCCCACCATGACACGACTCCTCATCATCGCGGCAGGAGGCGCCCTCGGCGCAGTCGCCCGCTACGGCGTCGGAGCCTGGGCGGTTCGCCTGTTCCCGGCCGCCCAGTGGCCGTGGGGCACGCTCGCGGTGAACGTCGTCGGCGGCCTGCTGATGGGACTTCTGGCCGGCTGGCTGGCCTTCCGCGGAGGGCTGCACGGCGAGTCCATCCGCCTGTTCGCCGCCGTCGGCCTGCTGGGCGGCTTCACCACCTTCTCGGCCTTTTCGCTGGAGACGGCGCTGATGATCGAGCGCCGCCAATTCGCCATGGCCGGGGGCTATGCCGCCGCCTCGGTGATCCTGTCGATCGCCGCCCTGTTCGTCGGCCTGATGGTCGCCCGCCGCGCCTTCGGAGCCGCCCTTTGACCGACGAGACCGCCAACAAGCCCGACGCCCCGAAGCGCGAGGTCCAGACGATCTACGTCGCCGAGGCCGAGGACGGCATTCGCCTCGACCGCTGGTTCCGCCGGCGCTGGCCCCACCTGTCCAACATCCAGGTGCAGAAGATGGCCCGCAGCGGCCAGATCCGCGTCGACGGCGCCCGCATCAAACCCGAGGGCCGGCTGACCGCCGGGGCCGCCGTGCGCGTGCCGCCGATCCCGGACGACACCTCGCGTCAGGCGGGCGACGCCCACACCCTGTCGGCGCAGGACATCAAGTTCGCCAAGTCCCTCGTGCTCTACGAGGACGACATGGTCATCGCCCTCAACAAGCCCCATGGCCTCGCCGTGCAGGGCGGGACCAAGACCAGCCGCCACGTCGACCGCCTGCTCTCGGCCTGGGGGGAGGGGATGGAGCGCCCGCGCCTCGTCCACCGTCTCGACCGCGACACCTCCGGCGTCCTGCTGCTGGGCAAGGGGCCCGAGGCGGCCAAGCGTCTGGCCGGCGCCTTCGCCCGGCGTCAGGCCAAGAAGACCTACTGGGCCATCGTCATCGGCAACCCCAAGCCCGCCGCCGGCCAGATCGACATGCCGCTGAAGAAGACCGGCATCGCCGACTTCGAGATGATGCGCCCGGCCGAGCGCAAGGACCCGCGCGCCGAACCGGCCGAGACCGCCTTCGCCACCATCTCCCGCGCCGCCCACCGCGCCGCCTGGATGGCCCTGCGCCCCTTCACCGGCCGGACCCACCAGCTGCGGGCCCACATGGCCGCGATCGGTCATCCGATCCTCGGCGACCCCAAATACGGCGACGACAAGTCGCGCGAACTGTCGGGCATCCTGAAGCTCCAGCTCCACGCCCGCCGCATCGAGCTGGACCACCCCTCCGGCGGCAAGCTGATCGTCGACGCCCCGCTGAGCCCCGAAATGAAGGCCGGCTTCGCCCATTTCGGTTTCGAGGAGGCGGAAGGAAACGAGAGCGATCCGTTCGAGGGCGTGAGGCGGCAGCGATGACCCGACCCCTCGCGGTCTTCGACATCGACGGCACCCTGGTCGACAGCCGCGCCTCGATCCACCGCGCCGCCTGCGAGGCCGCGCGCGACATCGGCCTGCCCGAACCGGACTACGACCGCGTCCGGATAACCGTCGGCCTCAAGCTGGAACAGGCCATGGCGGTCCTGGAGCCGGGGCTGGACGCGCCGACCCTGGACCGGTTCATCGCGGGCTTCCGGGCCAGCTTCAATCGCATGTACGCCGAAGGCCACGAGGAGCCGCTGTATCCCGGGGCGACCGAGACGCTGCGCCGCCTGCACCGGGACGGCTGGCGGCTGGCCCTGGCCACCGGCCAGAACCGTCGCGGCGTCGCCCGCAACCTGGCCCGCGAGGGCTGGGCCGACCTGTTCCGGTCGTCCCACTGCGCCGAGGACGGCCCCGGCAAGCCCGATCCCGCCATGCTGCACGCCGCCATGGCCGCCTGCGACAGTGACCCGTCGCGCACGGTCATGATCGGCGACACCGCCCACGACATCACGATGGCGATCAACGCCGGCGTCCTGCCGCTGGGCGTGGCCTGGGGCTTCCACACCGTCGAGGAGCAGAGGGCCGCGGGGGCCCGGCACGTGGCGGAAACCTTCCCGGAACTGACCGTGGTGCTGGACGGCTTCGCCGACCTGACGCGCGTCGCCTGACGCTCAGACCAGCAGCCAGATTCCGCCGATCAGACAGGCCGCGCCGAAACCGATGGCGACGGCGATGGCGCGGACGTTCATCGACGACAGTTCCTTGCCGGCGTGGGTGTCCAGACGGGCCGAGACGGCGCACGCCCGGCGCTCGGCCATGAAGACGAGGAAGATGCCCAGCAGGATGAACACCGTGGCGATGGCCTTGGGGGCCCAGGTCGGCTCCATGGCGTTGAACAGGGCATTGAAGGCCAGGCCGATGCCGATCGCCGCCATCGCTGTCCGCGCCCAGCCCGCGAAGGTGCGCTCATTGGCCATGGCCGTGCGGTCCTCGGCCAGATCCGTGCGGTCCTCGGCCAGCCCGTCCCGGTCTTTCGAGTTGTCGCTCATGCGGTCCCAAGCGTCGCCGCGGCCCATCCGTTCCGCGCGCCGGGGCTGTGAACCGTGGCGGCTCACGCTATATGCGCCGCCATGAGCCACATCCCGCCCCTCGATCCCAACGTCGCCGCCCGCAAGGGCTTCCGCGAGTCCGAGGAGCGGCTCAAGCGCTTCTGGACGGCCGCCGACGTGGCGGAAGGGCAGGGCGGCTGGTCCGTCGTCCTCGACGGCCGCACCCCGAAGACGCCCGC
>JAAXIW010000147.1 GCA_012270135.1 Brevundimonas sp.
ATGCGCCTCGTCGCCCAGCGCCGCCACGGCCGCCTCGATGCCCGGCACCGAGACGCTGAACGGCAGACGAATGCGGTCGACCGCCTCGGCCACCCTGACCGGCGCATAGCCGAAGCCGATGCGCAGCCCGCCCAGCCCGTGGATCTTGGAGAAGGTCCGGGTGACGACGATGTTCTGGCTGTCGCGGGCGAGGGGGAAGCTCGTCTCCCAGTCCGGCTCGGTGACGTACTCGGCATAGGCCTCGTCGACGACCAGGATCACGTCCGGGCGCAGGCCCTCGTGCAGGCGGCGGATCTCCTCGCCGGTGTTGTAGCTGCCGGTCGGGTTCGACGGGCTGGAGACATAGACGATGCGGGTGCGCTCATCGACCTGCTCCAGCAGGGCCTCGGGCGTGGCCTTGAAATCCGGCTCCGGGGCCAGTTTGACCGAGGCCTGGTTGGCCAGGGCGCTGATGCGGTAGGCGAGGAAGCCGTACTGGCCGGTGACGATGTTGTCGCCCGGCGTCAGGTAGCACTGGTTCAGAAGGGCGAAGACCTCGTCCGATCCATTGCCGAAGATCAGCCGCTCCGGCTCCAGCCCGTGGTGTTCGGCGACCGCGTCGCGCAGCTTCGAGGCCCGGCCGTCCGGATAGATGTGGATGTTGCGAACCGCCGCCTCATAGGCCTCGCGCGCCTTCAGGCCGGCCCCCAGCATGTTCTCGTTGGACGACAGCTTCATCGGCTCGGCCACGCCCTCGATGCGCGACTTGCCGCCGACATAGGGGGCGATGTCGAGGATGCCGGGTTTGGGCGCGGGTGCGTCGGTCATGGCGGGTCCTCGGTTTCAGAATAGGGGGGCGGCGCCGATGACGCCGCTCATCTCTCCGGGCGCGCCGTTCAGCCGCCCGTCGTCGGCCTGCACATAGCCCGCCAGCACGAACAGCTTCAACCCGCCCGCGGCGATCAGCGGGTCGGCGGCGAGGCCGCCCTCGCCGAGACGCCCGACGATGCGGGCGTCCGTCCACGGGCTGTCGGTGACCCAGAAGGTGCGGTCGTCGCCGGTCGGGCCGGGATCGGCGGGCTGAACCAGCAGGGCGCGGGGCAAACCGTGGCCGTGGTCCGGCAGGGCCCCGACCACCCGCAGGCGCGGCTCCGCCAGCAGCCGGCCCCCCCAGACCGATGCGGCCGGCAGATCCCTCCGCGCCCGTCCGCCCGTGCGCGCCGCCGCCAGCGCCGCTTCGGGCGTCGCGGCCATCCGCGCCGTCAGCCCGTACCGGTCGGCGGCCAGCACCTGGCTGGCCGGGCCCCAGACGGTCAGGGCCGGGCCGTTGGCCGAGTCCAGCCGTCCCAGCACGCAGCGGGCGGCGGCCGCCTCCGCCGGCGACAGGCCGGCCAGGGCGCGGCGCAGGGCGATGGCCTCGACCTCCGGCGTCGGATGCGCCCCGGCGGCGAGACGGGCCTTCACGGCCTCGGCCAGCGCGCGGTCCAGCGCCTGCCGCCCGGCGTCGGGTTCGGGGGTGGCAAGCATCAGAACAGCTTCGGCGCGGGGGCGAGGGCGAACGGTCCCAGCCAGGTGCGGCCGTCGCTGAACAGCAGAACCAGGTCCATCGGCCGGTCGCCCTGCACCGTGGCGGCCGCCGCGGCTCCGGCGGCGCCGACGCGGTTGACGGCGCCCTCGCGCGACCCCGCCAGCCCGGCGATCGCCTCGCCCGGCCGTTCGGCGGTCAGGGCCAGCCGGCCCTCGAGCCGTCCGTCTTCCCGCGCCCACAGGGCGTCGCTGGAGATGCTGGCGCTGCTCTCGCCCGCCTGCAGCCGTCCCTTGACGGCGGTGAAACGGCCTCCGGCTTCGGTCCAGCTGGCGAAGACGCCGGCGCTGTCGACGCCGCGCAGGCGGCTGGCCTGTTCGATGGTCGTCTCCACCTCGGCCGACAGCACGCCTTCGCGGGTCGCGCCCTCCACCGGCCCACCGCTCCGGCCGCGCCCGTCGGTCAGGCGGAACAGCACATCCATCTCGTCCGTCGCGGCCTCGCCGTCGGTCAGATGCGGCCGCGTGTAAAGCTCGATCCGCTCGGCGGAGGCCAGCGGGAACGGGTCCGCCCCGGCCACCGGCGTGAAGGTCGGCCGCGCCAGTTCGACGCGCAGGTCCGGAAACCGGTCGCGCAGATGGCTGAGGCTCATCCGCAGGGCCTCGCCCTCGACCGCCACCTGGCCCTTGCCGGCGCGGGTCAGGATCAGGCCCTCCGGCGCCAGCACGACCCAGTGGCCGGGGTTCCAGGCGCTGGCCTCGGCCACCAGTTCGGGCGCGGCCAGGCCATGGCCCGACGGCGCCACGATGTCGGCGGCCGGGAAGACGACGCGGGCCCTGAATGGCCAGCCGCCGACGGTGACCGGTTCATGATTCACCTGCCAGCCGGCCTGGCGCAGGCTCTCGGTCTGCACCGCCAGCCGGGTCTCGACCTGGCCCGCCAGCCAGAACCACCAGCCGGTCCAGACGGCGAGCAGCACGCCCACGATGGCGAACGGAATGACGAGGCCGCGGCGGGAGTGTCGGGCGGGGGTCTGGCTCATGGGCGCTCCTTATCAGAAGACAGGAACGCGCCAACCAGCTCGACGGCTTCCGCCAGCCCCATCCTTTGCACCTCGGTTCCCGGCGGAAGGCTGGCGAACAGCCGCGTGGGCGTGGCGGCGTCGAGCATGACGAACACCCCCTTGTCGTCCGCCCGCCGGATCAGCCGGCCGAAGGCCTGGGCGATGCGGGCCCGGGTGAGGGCGTCGTCGAAATTCCGCCCGCCCGCTCCCTCGCCGCCGAACCGCGCCCGCCGCGCCTTGTGCAGCAGGTCCGGCCGCGGCCACGGCGCCCGGTCGAAGGCGAGGATGCGCAGCGACCGCCCCGGCACATCGACCCCGTCCCGCACCGCGGCGGTGCCCAGCAGGCAGCTGTCCTGCTCGGCCCGGAACACATCGACCAGCGCCCCGACCTCCAGCGGATCGACGTGCTGGGCGTAGAGCGGGATGCCCGCCTTGGCCAGATCCGGCCCCAGGCGCTCATAGACCGACTTCAGCCGCCGGATCGCCGTGAACAGCCCCAGCCCGCCGCCGCCCGCCGCGAGGAACAGCTCGCGCATCGCCGCCGCCGTCTGCCGCGCGTCGTCCTTGACCAGATCGTTGACGACGATGACCCGGGCGTTGGCGGCATAGTCGAACGGACTCTCGACCTTCAGGGTCCGCGCCGGCTCGATCAGCCGCGCCGAGCCGGTCCTCGACCGGGCCATGTCGAAGGGATCGTCCGCGTTGGGGTCGGACAGGGTGGCGCTGGTCACCAGCACCCCGTGCGCCGGCATCACCACCGCCGCCTCCAGCGGCACGGTCGGGTCGATCCAGTGCCGCCGCAGGGCCACGTCCATGATCCGGCCGAACGCCGCCTCGGCCGACAGCCAGTCGACGAAGTCCGGATCCGGCTCGTCCGACGCGACCTCCAGCGCCGCCAGCATCGAGCGCCAGCCCGGCAGGGTCATCCGCGCCCGCCGGTCCAGCCCGCGCAGGGCCCCCTCGATCCGCGACCGCTGCGAGCCGTCCAGCTCCGCCGCTTCGTCGTCGAGGATGTCCTCCAGATGTCGCGCCAGCGCCAGCAGCGGCGCCTCCACCGCGGCCAGCGCCTGCGCCGCCTCCCGCGCCGTCTCCAGCACCGGTTCGGTCACCGGCCTGAGGGCGCACTCCATGCCGAATTCGACACCCGAGCCCGAGGCGTTCTCGCTGGTCCGCGCCCGCAGTTGCTCCAGCCCCGCCAGCAGGAAGCGCTCGATCGGCCCCACCGGATTGACCTCGCCCGAGGCCGGGGCGATCCGGCCCGACACCCCCTCGCCGGGCAGCTGGGCCGCCGCCCGCACCGCGTCCTGCAGGGCCCTGGTCGCCGCCTCGTTGTCGGCGCACAGGTCGCCCAGCCTCTGCTCCAGACCGCGCCCGCGCCGCCCGCGCCCCTCCGGCCCGCGGATCCAGCGCCGCAGTTCGGCAGCCTCCTGTCCCGACAGACAGGCCGAAAAGGCGCTGTCCGCCGCGTCGAACAGGTGGTGGCCCTCGTCGAAAACGATCCGCTTCAGCGCCGCCGTCTCGCCGTCCTGCTTCAGCCCCCGCGCCGACCGCGCCCCGTCGAAGGCCGCCTGGGTCATCACCAGCGCATGGTTGGCGACCACCAGATCGGCCCGCCGACTGGCGCGGATGGTCTTCTCCACGAAACAGGTGCGGTAGTGGGGGCAGGCGGCGTGGACGCATTCTCCGCGACGGTCGACCAGATTGGCCGCGCTGGCCTGCTGGCTGGGCCCGACCGCGAACAGTCCCGGCAGCCAGCCCGGATAGTCGCCGCCGGTCATGTCGCCGTCGCGGGTGTGCATGGCCCAGCGGCTGGCCAGGGCCATGCCGATCAGGTCGCCGTTCCCCAGCTGCGCCGCCTGAACCATGTCCTGCAGGTTCAGCAGGCAGAGGTAGTTCTCCCGCCCCTTGCGCACCACGGTCTTGCGTTTGCGCTCGGCCGGATCGGGCCACAGGGCCGCGCTCTCGCGGTCGATCTGGCGCTGCAGGGCGCGGGTGTAGGTCGAGACCCAGGCCGCCCCCGAATTGCGCGCGGCCCACAGCGACGCGGGCGCCAGATAGCCCAGGGTCTTGCCCGTCCCCGTCCCCGCCTCGGCCAGCAGCACCCGCGGCCGCCCTTCCTCGTCCCGGGGCGAAAAAGCGTAGGCGGCCTCGGCGGCGTAGTCGCTCTGCGTCGGCCGCGTCTCGTCCAGACCCGAGGCCTGCAGCAGCTTGTCCAGCCGGATGCGGGCGCTCTCGGAATCGACCGGCGCCGATCCGGCTTCACCGCGCGGCGCCTCGTCCTCCCACTCGGCCAGTCGCGACCAGGCGTCCAGCCCGCTGCCGCGATGCTGCCGCTCGCGCACCGGCTGGTGCTGCAGCGCGCCCAGAACCCGCCAGCCCCAGGCCCAGCCGGCCCGCCCCAGCGTCTCGGCCAGGGTGAAGGCGGCTTCCCGATCCGGATAGGCTGCATCGGCCAATTCCCGCAGCAGCCCGTCCGCGGCCTGTCTGAGCGCCCCGGCCTGCGCTTCCGCCCCCTTGGGCTCGGCCTGCCCCATGGCCAGCGCCAGTCCGCTGGGGGAGGGGGCGCAGAAC
>JAAXIW010000070.1 GCA_012270135.1 Brevundimonas sp.
GAGGATGCGGATCGCGTCGAAGCCGTTCTGTCGGCCGCGGGCCTGCCCACCCGGCTGGATGAGGCCGGGTCGTTCAGGAGCGCCGCCCTGTTGAAGCGGATGGCGGGGGACAAGAAGGCCGAGGGCGGGCGACTGACCCTGGTCCTGGCGCGCGGCATCGGCCAGGCCTTCGTGGCCAAGGATGTCGATCCCGACGGGGTCAGATCCTTCCTGGCGTCGGAGGGGGCTCAATGACCCTTCGACCCATGGTCCTGACGATCGCGCCGCTGGCCAACGCGTTCGTGCGGCTCGAGCCGTTCGAGGCCAGTCTTGAGGCGGAGGTGCGGGCGGCGCTGGATTGCGACCCGGAGGCCTGGGACATCATGGTCGGAGCGGCCTGTGGCGAGCATTTCGACGGCTGGTGGCGGTCGGCGCTGGCGGCCATGACCGACGGCAGCCGCGTAGCCTACGCCGTCCGGCGGCTGTCCGACGGCGCCGTGGTCGGCACGACCAGCTTCTATGAGATCAAGCCGGCCTATCGGCGCTGCGAGATCGGCTCGACCTTTTACCGGCCAGAGGCGCGGGGCGGACCAGTGAATCCGGCCTGCAAGCGCCTGCTGCTGGCCCATGCCTTCGACGAAGGCGCGGTGAGGGTGGAGATCATCACCGACGCGATCAATCCGGGTAGCCAAGCGGCCATACGCAAGCTGGGCGCGCGCGACGAGGGCGTCCTGCGCAAGCACAAGATCACCTGGCGTGGCCGCATCCGCGACACCGCCCAGTTCGCCATCCTCGACGAGGACTGGCCGGAGGTGCGGGCGCGACTGGACGCCCGATTGGCCGCCTTCGGCTAGTCCACGGCCCTACAGTCGGTGGGTTGGCGTCCGTCGCCGGTCCAGACGGCCATGGCCCCTTCGCCGCGGAGCTCGTAGCCGGAGGCGCGATACCACAGGCCGGACCCGGCCAGTTCCTGATGCAGGTCGACGGCCTTGCCGGCGGAGTTGCGGACCGTGGCCATCTGGCGGGGATTGTCGAAATCGACCGTGAGCCGCTCGCCGTTGTTGCACAGGTAGCTGGTGCGGATGACCCGGTTCAGCGCCCGCTCCTGAATCTCGGCTCCCGTGCGGCGGCGGGCCGTCTGGGCCTTTTCGGCGCGCTCCCGGACCGCTTCGCCGTCCGTCGGTCCATCCGCGGGATCCGGACCCCCGCAGGCGGCCAGCACGAGAGCCGCGGCGGCGGCGACAGGCGTCATACGCATACAGACAAGCCTTGCAGTGGGGGTGGAGCCTTGAACGCGCCGCTCAAGCGGCTGTTCCTTTGCGCCGGGCGCGGAAGAAGGCGCGCAGCAGGACCGCGCCCTCGGCCGCCAGCAGTCCGCCCTCGAAGGCAGGCCGCCAGTGGCAGGTCGGCTGGTCGAAAAAACGCGGTCCGTGGCTGATCGCGCCGCCCTTGGGATCGTCGGCGCCCCAGACGACGCGGCCGATGCGGGCGTGGCTGATGGCTCCGGCGCACATGGCGCAGGGCTCGAGCGTCACATAGAGCGTCAGGCCGGTGAGGCGGTAGTTTCCGCGCCTGGCGGCCGCCGCGCGCAGGGCGACGATCTCGGCGTGGGCGGTCGGATCGTGGGCGCCGATAGGGCCGTTGCGGCCCTCGGCGACGACCTCGCCAGTGGTTTCGTCGACGATGACGCAGCCCACGGGAGTCTCTCCCGCGTCCGCCGCCGCTTGCGCACAGGCCAAGGCCATGTGCATGAACCGCTCATCATGGCCAGCCATCCCCGAGACAACGACAAGAAGCCGCGCCCGCGTCAAGACGCCGACCGCGACGGCCCCCGCAAACCCTATGTCAAACGCGTCGAAGGCGCGGACGGCCGGGAACCGCCCAGGGGCGGCAAACCGTTCGCCAAGGGCGGGGGCAAGCCGTTCAACAAGGCGGGCGGCAAGGACGGCAAGCCTGGGGGCAAGACCGACGAGGCGCCGAAGCGTTCGGAGCGCATCGCCAAGGCCATGGCCCGGGCGGGCATCGCCTCGCGCCGCGAGGTCGAGCGGCTGATCGGCCTCGGCAAGGTGGCGGTCAACGGCAAGATTCTGGACACGCCGGCCACGCTGGTGACTCGCGACGACGTCATCACCGTCGACGGCAAGCCGATCGGCTCAGCCCAGGCCACGCGGGTGTGGCGCTATCACAAGCCGGCCGGACTGCTGACCTCGCACACTGACCCGGCCGGACGGCCGACCGTGTTCGACGCCCTGCCCAGCGGCCTGCCGCGGGTGATATCGGTCGGGCGGCTGGACCTGAACACCGAAGGCCTGCTGCTGCTGACCAACGACGGAGAGCTGAGCCGGGCGCTGGAGCTGCCTTCGACCGAGCTCGTTCGCCAGTACCGGGCGCGGGCCCGGGGGCGGGTGACGCAGGCGCAACTCGACACCCTGAAGGACGGCGTGACGGTCGACGGTGTCCGCTACGGCCCGATCGAGGCGACCCTGGACAAGGTCAAGGACAAGGCCGAGGGTGAGAAGAGCTCGGCCAATCTGTGGATCAGCGTCTCGATCACGGAAGGCAAGAACCGCGAGGTCCGCAAGGTGCTGGAGCATCTGGGCCTGACCGTGAACCGGCTGATCCGTCTGGCCTACGGGCCGTTCCAGCTGGGCACCCTGCCGACCGGGTCGGTGGAAGAGGTCGGGCCGCGGGTGATCCGCGAACTGCTGGCGGAGCATATCCGGCCCGAGAACCTGCCGACGGGGAACACGGTGTCGACGCCGGCGCCGATCCCGGGACGGCGGATTTCGACTCCGATCCACAAGGGCGCGTCGGGCTCGGCGATCTCGGACCCTTCGCGCAAGCCGAGCCGGGTCCGCGCCGCCGGGGCCGCCGCCGAGGCGGCCGCCGAACGGGCCGCGCGGCCGCAGAAGAAGCCGGGCTGGGCGAAGGCGACGCCGAAATTCGAGCATCCGAAGAAGAATTTCACGCCCCGAGCCCGCCCGGAAGGCGAGACGGCGGGCGGCGATCGGCCGAAACGGGCCTTCAAACCGCGCGAGGACCAGTTCATCGACAAGCCGAGGGGCGAGCGGTCGTTCTCGAAGCCGGCGGCGGACGGCGATCGTACCAAGCGGCCTTACAAGCCGCGCGAGGGCGGCGCACCTCGCGGCGACGGGCCTTCGGGCGGGTTCAAGCGCGGCGGCGGGACGCGCAGCAATCCGCCGGGCGGCAAGCGTCCGGGCGGCGGTCCGCGCGGTCCGCGCTCCAGGGGCTGACCCATGCGGATCGTCGCGGGAAGCCTGAAGGGCCGGGCCATCGTCGCGCCGGACGGGCAGGGCACGCGCCCGACCTCGGACCGGGCGCGGCAGGCGGTGTTCAATGTCCTGGAACACGCCTCCTGGGCCGACGGGCTGCAGGACGCGCGGGTGATGGACGTCTACGCCGGCTCGGGGGCGCTGGGCTTCGAGGCGATCAGCCGGGGCGCGGCCTTCTGCCTGTTCGTCGAGACCGACGAGGACGCCCGGGGCGCGATCCGCGAGAACGCCGACGCCTATGGCCTGATGGGCCGGACGCGGGTGCACCGGCGCAGCGCCACGGACCTGGGCGTGCGGCCGGGGTCGGACGGCGAGGCGTTCGACCTTGTGTTTCTGGATCCGCCGTACCGCAAGGGGCTGGGCGAGCAGACGCTGGCGCGGCTACTCGAGGGGAACTGGCTCAAGCCGGGGGCGGTGGTGGTGTTCGAGCGGGGCTCGGATGAACCGGAGATCGAGACGCCCGGCTATGAGCGGCTGGACGCACGCGACTACGGGGCCGCGCGGGTGCTCTTCCTCAAGGTGGCGGAGCCCGGCTGAGGCGTCTGGCGCGACCTCCGGTTTCGCGCCAATCTGACGCCATGAACACGCTCGACCGCCGCGCCTTCCTCGCCGCCGCCGGAGCCTCGGCCGCGGTCCCGTTCACCGCCAGCGCACAGGAGGCGGCGGGAGGCGGGACGGCTTGCGCGCCGCTGCCTGGGCCGGCGCAGGAGCTCTCCGCGGCGGAGCACAAGGGCCGGATCGTCACCGGGGGCGGACTGGTTTCACGACGGGGGGAGCCGCTGCATATCGAGGACCGGATGGCCTTCTACGAGCCCGGCCAGAACGTCTGGGAGGAGGGGCCGAGGCTGCCCGCGCCCCGCCATCATCCGATGTTCATCGATGGCGACGCCTTCGGCTTCTACGTCGTCGGCGGTTATGGCCGGTCGGAGGCTGGAGAGTGGACCAACACCACCACCGCCTGGCGTTTCGAGGATGGTCTCTGGCAGGAGGTCGCCCCGCTGCCGTCGCCACAGGCCGAGGCGGTCGGCATCGGGTGGGGCGAGACGCTGCACCTGATCACCGGCCGGACCCCGGCCGGGACAGCGAACGGCCAGTGGAACGATCAGGCCGATACCGACCGGCACCTGATCTATGACGTCCGGCACAATCGCTGGGAGGTCGGCCGACCCTGTCCGATGGCGCGCAACAGCGCCGCCGTCGCCGCCCTCGACGGGGCCATATGGATCGCCGGAGGGCGCACCGTCTCGGGCGGCGGGACGGGGCGGCTGGACCGCTACACGCCTTCGGAGGACCGCTGGGATACCTTGGCGCCGATCCCGCCCTCGCCCACGACGGGGCAGCAGGTCGGGGGAGGGCTGGCCATGGCCGAACTGGGCGGCAGGCTGGTGGCCTTCGGCGGCGAGTGGTTCCAGCGTGGCGGCGGCGGGGTGTTCGCCGAGACCTGGATCTACGATCCGGCGGCGGACCGTTGGGAGCGCGGACCCGACATGCGGACGCCGAGGCACGGGCTGGCCGCGATGACCGTGAACGAGACGGTCTACGCCATCGCGGGCGGCGAGCTCGTGTCGGGCGGCCGGGCGGGGGGCGTGGTCGAGGCGCTGCGGCTCTAGCGGCCGGCGCGCAGTCGGGCGGCCAGCGTCCGCGCCGCCGCCGTGACCTCGGCCCAGGTGACGTCGAAGCCGGCCTCGTCGCCGAACCAGGGATCGGCGACGGCCTGGCCCTCGCGGCCCTCGACGTGATCCAGCAGCAGGCTGAGTTCTGCGACGGCGTTGGGCGGCACGATCTTGCGCAGGTTGGACAGGTTGTCGTGGTCGAGGGCGATCACGTGGTGGAAGCGGTGGAAGTCGGCCACGCGCACCTG
>JAAXIW010000128.1:0-2247 GCA_012270135.1 Brevundimonas sp.
GCGCCGCCCTCGGGCTGGGCGCCGTCGCGCCCGGCTCCTGCGGCGAGGGCGCGCGGGCCATGGCCAGCCAGGGCGTCCTGGTCATCCTGGCTGTGAAGCTCGTGCTGATCGCGGGCCTGGCTCTGGTGGTGGGCCGACGCGTCTTCCGCCTGTTCAAGCAACGCACCCATGCCGGAGCGAGGCTGCATCTGCGCTTCGTGACCCTGTTCTCTCTGGTGGCGCTCGTGCCGGCCGTGCTGATCGCCGTGGTGTTTGGCGTGCTGGTCAATCGCGGGGTCGACCAGTGGTTCAGCGAGAACGTCAGATCCGCGGTCGATAACGGCGCCCTCATCGGCGACGCCTATCTGCAGGACGTCTCGGACGAGATGGACGGCGACCTCGCGGTGATCGGCGAGCAGCTGAGAGACGTTCGACCGCTGTTCGAGAATCGAATCCAGTTCTCCGACGCCCTGGCGCAGGTCGCCGGTCTGTTCGGCTATCCGGCCATCTACATCCTCGGGCCGGAAGGCGAGGTGCTGGCCAGCGGCGAAGGCCCCGGAGCGCCGCCCTACGTCGCGCCGCCGCCCTACATACTCGAAGCCGCGGCCGAGGGCGGCGAACCGCCGCAGCAGGTGACGGAGGATCCCGACGCCGTGCGCTCGCTGATGGCTCTGCCGGCTTACGGCGACACCTACCTGTATCTGGTGAGGCCTCTGAAGGACGGCCTCATCGCCCAGATGCGCAGCGGCGAGGAATCGATTGTCGCCTATCGCGAAGCCCGCGAGAGCCGCGACCGGATTCAGGCGGCCTTCGCCCTGAGCTACATCGAGACCGCCCTGCTGGTGCTGGTCGGGGCGATATGGCTTGGCATGTCGGCCGCCAGCGCGATTTCGGCGCCCATTGGACGGCTGGTCGAGGCCGCAGACCGGGTGGCGGCCGGGGATCTGACTGCGCGGGTCGAGAGCGAAGACGGTCCGGGGGAGATCAAGAACCTCAACGCCGCCTTCAATCGGATGACCGGGGACCTCGAGGCGCAGCAGGCCGCACTGAGGGCGGCCAGCGAGGAGGCCACGGGGCGGACGCTGTTCATCGAGACGGTGCTCTCGGGCGTGTCGGCCGGGGTCATTGGCGTCGACCGGCAGCGGCGGGTGTCGGCCATCAACGACAGCGCGATCGAACTTCTGGGGCTGAGCAGCGACGCCGAGATCATCGGCCGTCCCCTGGCCAAGGCCGCGCCGGAGCTGGGCGAACTGGCCGGCCGGGCCGAGGCCCACATCGAGGAGGAGATCGACGTCAGCCGGGACGGCGAGACCCGCCGCCTGAGGGTGCGGATCGAGGGCGGCCTGGGCGGCGAGATGGTGTTGACCTTCGACGACAGCACCCGGCTGGTCACGGCCCAGCGCAACGCGGCCTGGCGCGATGTGGCCCGCCGTATCGCTCATGAGATCAAGAACCCGCTGACGCCCATCCAGCTGTCGGCCGAACGGCTGCGCAGGCGCTATCGCAAACAGGTCGGCGACGACGTCGAGGTGTTCGACCGCTGCACCGAAACCATCATCCGACAGGTCGGCGACATCGGCCGGATGGTCGACGAATTCTCATCCTTCGCCCGCATGCCGGCGCCGCGCTTCACGGCCGAAAACCCGGCGGAACTGCTGCGCGAGGCGGTTTTCGCCCAGAGGGTGGCGGCGCCCGACATCGGCGTGGAGTTGATCGAGCCCCTGCCCAAGGTCGTCCTGCACGCCGACGGGCGCATGGTGGGGCAGGCCCTGACCAACATCCTCAAGAACGCAGGCGAGGCGGTGGCCGCCCGCCGGGCGATCGCGCCGCGGGACGGCGACGGCAAGCGTCCGGGGGTCAGCGCGCGCCTCGACGTCGCGGACGACCTGGTCACCTTCATCATCGAGGACGATGGCGTCGGCCTGCCGGACAAGGATCGGGAACGGCTGACCGAGCCCTATGTGACCACGCGCGAAAAGGGCACCGGCCTGGGCCTGGCCATCGTCAAGCGCATCTGCGAGGAGCACGGCGGCGAGCTGAGGCTGGCCGACGCTGAACAGCTGTCGGGCGCCCGGGTGTGCCTGATCTTCCCCTTGAAATCTTCACTGCAATCGACCGGCGCGGCCGGGGGCAGGGATGCGAAAGCATCCCGGTCTCCGACAGTTCCGGCCGGCGACTAGCGAGGCGCCCGCCGCGCCACGGGAGCCGAGCTACTGCTCGACGACGCCGCGGACGCCCGCACAGGGCTGGGATCAGCCGGGCCGGCGG
>JAAXIW010000128.1:2257-5129 GCA_012270135.1 Brevundimonas sp.
ATCCACGGGAGCCGATATTCTGGTCGTCGACGACGAGGCCGACATCCGCGAGCTGGTTTCAGGCCTGCTGGAGGACGAAGGCCACGCGGTTCGGGTGGCGTCAAACTCGGATGAGGCGCTGGCCGCGATCCGGGCGCGCAAGCCGTCGCTGGCGCTGCTGGACATCTGGATGCAGGGCGGCGGGCTGGACGGCCTGGAACTGCTGGACGTCATCAAGGGCCTCGATCCCGACCTGCCCGTGGTGATGATCTCGGGCCACGGCAACATCGAGACGGCGGTCACGGCCCTGCAGCGCGGCGCGTATGACTTCATCGAAAAGCCTTTCAAGTCCGACCGGTTGGTGGTCGTCGTTCAGAGAGCGCTCGAAGCGTCGTCGCTGAAGCGGGAGAACCGACGGCTGCGCGCCCAGGTCGCCGCGCCGACAGGCTTCATCGGCAAGTCGGCGGCGGCCCAGACCCTGCGCACCACCATCGCCAAGGTCGCCCCCGCCAACAGCCGGGTGCTGATTTCCGGCCCGCCGGGCAGCGGCAAGGAGCTTGTCGCCCGCCAGATTCACGAGGCCAGCGCCCGGTCCGGCGGCGAGTTCGTGGCCATCGCCGCGGCGGGCATGACGCCCGAGCGCCTCGATCTGGAACTGTTCGGCGAGGAGGGGCATGACGGCCGGCCCAGCAAGATCGGCGTCTTCGAACGCGCCCACAACGGCACCCTCTATCTGGACGACGTCGGCGACATGCCGCGCGAAAGCCAGAGCCGCATCCTGCGCGTTCTGGTCGAGCAGCGCTTCCGCCGGGTCGGCGGCGAACAGGACGTACAAGTCGATGTGCGGGTGATCACCTCGACCTCCCGCGATCTCAAGCAGGAGATCGCCGACGGGCGCTTCCGCGAGGACCTGTTCCACCGGCTCAACGTGGTGCCGATCCGCGTGCCCGCCCTGTCCGAACGCCGCGAGGACATCCAGGAACTGGTCGACTATTTCATCGAGACGCTGTCGGCCTCGCAGGGATTGCCGCGCCGGCGGCTGGGCGACGACGCCATCGCGGTGCTGCAGGTCCATCCGTGGCCGGGCAACGTCCGCCAGCTGAGGAACAACGTCGAGCGGCTGCTGATCCTGGCGACGGGGGACACGGACGAGCCGATCGGGGCCGACGCCCTGCCGCAGGAAGCCACCAACGCCGGGTCGTCCGGCTCGCTGGGCGCGGAACGGATCATCGCCCTGCCGCTGCGCGAGGCGCGCGAAGTGTTCGAGCGCGAGTATCTGGCGGCCCAGATCATGCGCTTCGGCGGCAATATCTCGCGCACCGCCGCCTTCATCGGCATGGAGCGGTCGGCCCTGCACCGCAAGCTCAAGTCGCTGGGCGTCTCGCCCGCGCGCGGCCCGGTCGACGACGAGGACGAGGGAGCCGGGGAGGCATGAGCCGCGTCGCCTACGTCAACGGCCAGTACGTCCCGCACGGCCAGGCCACGGTCCATGTCGAGGATCGCGGCTTCCAGTTCGCTGACGGGGTCTATGAGGTCTGGTCGGTGTTCGACGGGCGGATGGCCGATTTCGACGGCCACATGACGCGGCTGCACCGCAGCCTGGCCGAACTGCGTATCCCCATCCCGATGACCCGAGAGGCGTTGCAGCGGGTGCTGAAGGAGACGGTTCGCCGCAATCGCGTCAACGAGGGGCTGGTCTACATCCAGGTGACGCGCGGCACGGCGCGGCGCGACCATCCATTCCCGGCCGAAGGCACGCCGCCGAGCGTGGTCGTCACGGCGCGGTCGCTGCCGCTGTCGAAGGGCAATGCGGCGGCGGCGAAAGGCGTCGCGGTGATCACCCAGCCGGACATCCGCTGGGGACGCTGCGACATCAAGACCGTCGGCCTGCTGCCCAATGTGCTGGCCAAGCAGGCGGCGAAGGAGCGCGGCGCCGCCGAGGCCTGGATGGTCGACGAGATGGGGCTGGTCACCGAGGGTTCCTCGACCAACGCCTGGATCGTCGACGAGAGCGGCAAGCTGCGCACACGCGACACCCAGTCGAATATCCTGCACGGCATCACCCGGGCGGCGATTCTGGCGCTGGCCGCCGACGAGGGCATCGAAGTCGAGGAAAGAGCCTTCTCGGTCGACGAGGCCAAGCGGGCGAAGGAGGCCTTCTACACTTCGGCCAGCGGTTTCGTGATGCCGGCGGTGTCGATCGACGGCGCCAGGATCGGCGACGGCAAGCCGGGGCCGGTGGCGACGAAGCTGAGGGCGCTCTACATCGACCGAGCGCGCCACGACGCCATCTAGGCGTTGCGGCCCCGGGCGGGCGGTGGCTAAGGTGAACGCGCCGGCGCCGATCGGCCCCGCGCCGCTCCTCCGGCCGGTGAAACCAACAAGAACAGGCTGAACCTGCCATGTCGCAAGACAAGTCCAAGAACCTTCAGGACACCTTCCTCAACAGCGTCCGCAAGACCAAGACGCCGCTGACCATCTTCCTGGTCAACGGGGTCAAGCTGCAGGGCATCGTGACCTGGTTCGACAACTTCTGTGTGCTGCTGCGCCGCGATGGCCAGTCGCAGCTGGTCTACAAGCACGCCATCTCGACGATCATGCCGTCGGCGCCGGTGCAGCTGTACGAGCCGGAAGCGGACGAGGACTGAGTCCGCGGGGATAGCCGCGCGGCCCTCGCATACCTATCTGTCGGCCCCGCCCCCTCCCAGAGAGCTTAAGCCCACTTGGCCACCCAACTGATCGACCACGCCGTCCCGCTGATCCGGGCCATCGTCATCCATCCCGATGGCCGCAGCGAAAGCGCGCGGCTGGCCGAGGAACGTCTGGAGGAGGCCGCCGGCCTCGCCCGGGCGCTGGACCTCGCCGTCCGCGCCGAGGAGAGCGTGCGGGTGCG
>JAAXIW010000191.1 GCA_012270135.1 Brevundimonas sp.
GTGATCCGCATCGCGCCCACCCCGCCCGAGGCCCACACCATCATCCGCCACGAATAGTGGAACGGGGCGGTGATCGACTGATCGGCGTTGATCGCCGCGGGGCTGGAGGCGAAGCTCAGGGCCACGCCGAGCGCCATCAGGGTCAGAGCCGCCGCCAGCAGGCCGCGGTCGACCGTCCAGAACCATTTGGCGATCGGGCTCTGGTCGTTGCGGGAGAAGGCGGGGCTGTAGGCTTCGGTCATGACGCGCTCGGGGGTTGGGCGCCCAGGGCGAGGACGGCGGCGCGGAAGGCTTCGCCTCGCGCCTCAAAGTCGGGATACTGATCGAAACTGGCGGCGGCAGGACTGAGCAGCACCCCCTCGTCCCGGCCGGTGGAGGTCGCTGCTTCGGCCGCGGCGGCGACCGCGGTCGCAATGTCGCCACTGATCCGGTGCGGAGTGTCGCCCAGTCGCGCCGCGAAAGGGCCCGCCGCCTCGCCGATCAGGAACGCTTCGGCCACGCGCGGGAAAAGGTCCTCCAGATCGTCGATCCCGCCCGCTTTCGCCCGCCCGCCGGCGATCCAGTAGCTGCGGTCATAGGACGACAGGGCCTGCCGCGCGGCGTCGGCGTTGGTGGCCTTGGAATCGTTGATGAAGCGTACCCGGCCGAGCGTGCCGACGTGCTCCATGCGGTGGGCGAGACCGGGGAAGGACAGGAGGCCGTCTACGGTATCCTCGTGCGGCACGCCGAGCGCCCGCGCCGTCGCATAGGCGAAGGCTGCGTTCTGGGCGTTGTGCCGCCCCGCGAGGGAACGCGCGCCCGCAAGGTCCAGCCTGACATCGAGAATTCGCATCGCGCCATTCGACACCACAATTTCACACGGCGCTCCGCCCCGCTCCGTGTCTCCGGTCCGAATGCGCGCCAGACTGCTCCGAGACCGCTGAGTCAAACGATCCGCGAGCGCGGCGCCCCAGCTCTCGTCCACGCCCACGAGCGCGACCTGATCCTCGCCCAGGTTTGCGAAAATCCGCGTCTTTGCGGCCACATAACCGTCCATCCCGCCATGCCGGTCCAGATGGTCCGGGCTGATGTTGGTCAGGATGGCCACGTCCGGGGCGAAGGAGGTGGTGAGGTCCAGCTGATAGCTGGACACCTCGATAACATAGACGGCGTCCGGCGTGGGAGCCGGCAGGGCGAGAACGCCGATGCCGATGTTGCCGCCGAGGTTGACGATCATCCCGGCCTGTATCAGCACCCCACCGATCCGGGCGGTGGTTGTCGATTTGCCGTTGGTGCCGGTGACGGCGACGACCTTGGGCCGGTCTCCCTCGGGCAGGGCCGCGACGGCGCGGGCGAACAGCTCGATGTCGCCGATGATCTCGATCCCCGCCTCGCGGGCCCTGCCGACCGCCCAGTGCGGCTCCGGGTGGGTCAGGGGCGCGCCGGGCGACAGCACCAGCGCCGCGAAACCGGACCAGTCGGCGGCCGTCAGGTCCTCGACCGCGAACCCTTCGGCCTCGGTCTGCATGCGGCTGGAGACGCTGTCGTCCCACAACACCGGTAGGGCACCGCCGGCCTTGAGGGCGCGCGCTGCCGTCAGTCCCGACCTGCCGAGACCGAAGACCGCGATCCTCCGTCCTTCGAAGCCTGGGGCGGGGATCATGGCGCTATCGCAGCTTCAGGGTGGCGAGGCCCGCCAGCGCCAGCATGGCCGAGACGATCCAGAAGCGGATCACCACGGTCGATTCCGGCCAGCCCATCTTTTCGAAATGGTGGTGGATCGGCGCCATCAGGAAGATGCGCTTTTTGGTGGCCTTGAAGTAGCCGACCTGGATCATGACGCTGAGGGCCTCGATGACGAACAGGCCGCCGACGATGCCCAGCACCAGCTCGTGCTTGGTGGCCACGGCGATGGCGCCGAGCGCGCCGCCGAGGGCCAGCGAACCGGTGTCGCCCATGAAGATCTTGGCTGGCGGGGCGTTGTACCAGAGGAAGCCGACGCCGCCGCCGATGATGGCCGAGCAGAAGATGGCAAGCTCGCCCGATCCCGGCACATGGTGGACGCCGAGGTAGTCGGAGAAGATGAAGTTGCCGACGAGGTAGCTGATGATGCCGAAAGCCGCCGCCGCCATCATCACCGGCACGATGGCCAGGCCGTCCAGCCCGTCAGTCAGGTTCACCGCGTTCGAAAAGCCGACGAGGGTGAAGGCGGCGAAGATCACATAGAACCAGCCGATGTTCAGCAGCACCGCCTTGAAAAACGGGAAGGCGATGGAAGTCTCGAGGTTCGGAGTCGTCGGCGACGCGGTCATCCACAGCACCGTCAGCACGCCGGCGATCACGGAGACGATGACCTGGGCGACCAGTTTCTGCTTCGACGTCAGGCCGGCCGAGGTCTGTTTCGACACCTTGGCGTAGTCGTCGATGAAGCCCAGCACCCCGAAGGCGGCGGTCACGAAGCTGACGATCCAGATGTAGGGGTTGGTCAGGTCGCCCCACAGCAGCACGGCCACAGAGATGCCGGCGAGGATCATCAGCCCACCCATGGTCGGGGTGCCGACCTTGGACAGGTGCGAGACCGGGCCGTCCGCGCGGATCGGCTGGCCCTTGCCCTGTTTGACCCGCATCCAGGCGATGAAGCGGCTGCCCATGGCCACCGCGACGATCATGGCCGTGGCCATGGCGAGGCCCACCCGCACCGTCTGGTACTGGACCAGATTGAGCAGCGGATAATCCTGCGCGATGTCGGCGTAGTGGAGATAGAGAAGATAAAACATCAGGCGGCTCCTCCCAGAGCAGCGAGAGCCCGGGCGACCAAGGACGCCTTCGAGCCGTTTGATCCCTTGACCATGACGATGTCGCCCGGCGCAACAAGTTGAGCGGCCTCGGCGGCGAGCTCCGCGGCGGTCTCGCGCCACAGGCCCCGGCGCTCCGGCGGCAGGACATCGTGGAGCCGCTTCATCTCGGGGCCGGCGGTGTGAACCAGATCCAGGTCGGCGGCGACGATCGGCGAGCGCAGACCCTCGTGCAGGGCCCGGGACTGCTCGCCCAGCTCCAGCATGTCGGTCAGCACGACGATTCGGCGCGCCTCCAGTGTGACCGGCTTCGCCCCGAGGCTGCGGAATCCGGCGGCCATGGACAGCGGATTGGCGTTGTAGCTCTCGTCGATCAGGGTGAAGGCCCCGCCGGGCGCCTGCACCACCGTGGTCTGCCCGCGACCCGCCAGCGGCTCAAAGTCCGCCAGGGCGGCGAGGCCGGACTCGAGCGGCACGTCGAGCGCGTCGAGCATCAGCAGCACGCACAGGCTGTTGAAGCCCCAATGGAAGCCGGACTGGCGCAGGGTGAAGTCGACCGGCTTGCCGAACAGTTCGGCCCGGACCCGCGCGCCCTCCGGGCCGGGCTGGAAGTCGAGCAGGCGGGCGTCATGGCCGGAGTCGGCCCCGAAGGTCACCCGCCGCGCCCCGGCCTTCCGCGCGGCGGCGTCCAACACGGTCGCAAAGTCCACGTCGCCGTTCAGCACCGCCACCCCGTTCGGCGCGAGCCCTTCGAAGATCGACGCCTTCTCCCGCGCGACCCCCGCCTCGCCGTCAGCGAAGGCTTCGATATGCACCGGGCCCACGGTGGTGACGCAGGCGGCGTGCGGCCGGACCATCTTCGACAGCGGCGCGATCTCGCCCGGTGCGTTCATGCCGATCTCGAACACGGCCCGCTGAACCGTCCGAGGCATCCGGGCCAGCGTCAGGGGCACGCCGATATGGTTGTTGTAGCTCTTGATCGAAGCATGGGCGGGCCCGGCCAGATCGAGCCCGGCCTTGATCGCCTGGGTTACGCTGGTCTTGCCGACCGAGCCGGTGACGGCGCCGCGGCGGACGTGTGGGCTGCGCTCTCGCGACGCCACGCCGAGGGCTTCCAGCGCGCGCAGGGTGTCGGCGACGACGACCGACGGCCCGCCCTCAACCGGATGTTCGGTGATCGCCCCCACGGCCCCGGCGGCGAAGGCGGCAGCGACGAAGTCGTGTCCGTCGCGCGCGCCCTTCAGCGCCAGGAACAGGTCGCCCGGCGCGATCTCCCGGCTGTTGTACGTCACCCCCGCCGTCTCGAAGGAGGGTCCGGTCAGCTTGCCGCCGGTCGCGGCCTCGATCTCGGCGGAGGTCCAGAGCGGCGGAAAATCAGTCGGGTGGTCAGGCATGGAGGCGCAGGGCTTCGGCGGCTTCGGTGGCGTCGTCGAACGGATGGGTCACCGCGCCGACGATCTGTCCCTGCTCATGCCCTTTTCCGGCGATCACCACCACATCTCCGTCGCGCATCTGTTCGATGGCGTAACGAATGGCGGCGCGACGGTCGCCGATCTCCTGCGCCGTGGGACAGCCCTCGCGGACCGCCTTGCGGATGGCGGCGGGATCTTCCGAGCGGGGATTGTCGTCGGTGACGATGGCCAGATCGGCCAGCCGCCCCGCGATCTCGCCCATCAGCGGCCGCTTGGCCCGGTCCCGGTCGCCGCCGGCGCCGAAGACCACGATCAGGCGCCCCGTCGCGTGCGGACGCAGCGCCTTCAGCACCGTCTCCAGCCCGTCGGGCGTATGGGCATAATCGACGTAGACCTCACCGCGCCCGGCGCCCGGAATGCGCTGCAACCGGCCTTGGGCGCCGGTGATGTGTTCGAGGCCCGCCAGCACGCGGTCGGGGCTTTCTCCGGCGGCGATGCACAGGCCGGCGGCGACCAGGGCGTTCGAGGCCTGGAAGGCGCCGGCCAGCGGCAGCAGCACTTCGTGCAGCGTCCCGCGCACATCGAGGGTCAGCCGCTGGCCCTCGGGCACGGCCTGCCGGGCGACCAGCGTCAGGTCCCGGCCCCGCTCGCCGACGCCCATAACGCCCAGCCCCGACATGATCGAAGCGGCCGCGAAGCTGGAGTAGGCGTCGCTGTCGGCGTTCAGAACCGCCGTCCGCCCCCGCGGCAGAAGGGTGTCGAACAGGCGCAGCTTGGCGGCCCGGTAGCCCTCCATGTCGCCATGGTAGTCGAGATGGTCCTGGGTCAGGTTGGTGAAGGCCGCCGCCTTCAGTGACACGCCGTCCAGCCGCCGCTGATCGCTGCCGTGAGACGAGGCCTCCAGCGCCAGCTGGGTGACCC
>JAAXIW010000321.1:0-2965 GCA_012270135.1 Brevundimonas sp.
GGCGCCTCTTCATCGACGGGGGAAGGAGGCGCCTCCGCGACGGCTTCGGCGGGCTCGTCAGCCTTGACGGCCGCGGCGCGGCGCGAACGGGACGGGCGTTCGCCACGTTCGCGGGCGGTTTCGTCGCGGTCGGACTTGTCGGGGCGGCGACCGCCGCCGCCGAGGTCGGCGCTGTCCAGGGTCAGCTCCTCAGGGACCATCTTGATGAGCTTGAGCACCTTGTCGAGCGCCCGGTCGTCGGCCGGGGTGATGATCATGAAGGTCTGACCCTTGCGGCCGGCCCGGCCGGTGCGGCCGATGCGGTGCACATAGTCGTCGGCGTGGTGAGCCACGTCGTAGTTGAAGACATGGCTGACGTCCGGGATGTCGAGCCCGCGGGCGGCGACGTCGGAGGCCACCAGCAGTTTCAACTCGCCCGAGCGGAAGGCGGCCAGGGTCTTCATCCGCAGCGACTGGTCCAGGTCGCCGTGGATCGGCGCGGCGTCGAAGCCGTGCGACTTCAGCGACTTGGCGACGACGTCGACCTCGGACTTGCGATTGCAGAAGACGATGCCGTTGCGCACGTCCTCCCGGCCGACAAGGGCGCGCAGGGCGGCGCGTTTCATCTTCGGATCGCTGGACGGAATGCGCACCAGATACTGGGTGATGGTGTCTGCGGTCTGGGCCGGCCGCGAGGCCTCGACGCGGGTCGGGTCCTTGAGGAACTGGGTCGTCAGCCGGGTGATCTCGGGCGGCATGGTGGCCGAGAAGAACAGCGTCTGGCGCTTCGGCGGCGTCAGTTTGAAGATGCGCTCGATGTCGGGGATGAAGCCCATGTCGAGCATGCGGTCCGCCTCGTCGACGACCATCAGTTCGACGCCGGTGAGCAGCATCTTGCCGCGCTCGAACAGGTCGAGCAGCCGGCCGGGCGTGGCGATCAGCACGTCGACGCCCTTGTTCAGCGCCGCCACCTGGTCGCCCATGGAGACGCCGCCGATCAGCAGCACCCAGCTCAGCTTGGTGCCCTTGGCGTATTTCTCGAAGCTGGAAGCGACCTGGTCGGCCAGTTCGCGGGTCGGAGCAAGCACGAGCGCGCGCGGCATGCGGGCGCGGGCGCGGCCCTTGGACAGGCGGTCGATCAGCGGAAGGGTGAAGGCGGCGGTCTTGCCGGTGCCGGTCTGGGCGATGCCGAGAACGTCGCGGCCCGCCAGAGCGACGGGAATGGCCTGGGCCTGGATGGGGGTGGCGGTGGTGTAGCCGGTATCGGCGACCGCCTGCAGGGTCGTGGGCGAAAGGCCCAGCTGGGAAAATTCGGTCATGAATCCTTTGGGACTGAACTGAAGGACGTCCCGCGCATCGGGCCGTCGTGCGATGTCGCGGAACCGCCCTCGCTATGGGCGTGCGGGCGGCGCGGATTCGCCAGTCCTGTTCCGAACGTGCGCCGCATATAGAAGCCCCCACGTCAGAGTCAACTATTCGCGAGGCCGGCGAGAGGGCTTGGCATTCCCTAAACGTTTGTTAAGAGTTCGCGCCGGGGAAGGCTGAGTAGGGGTTCAGTATGCTTCGTACGCTTGCCGTGGCGACCATCGCGGCCGCCTGTCTGATGGCGACGCCGGGTCGGGCCGACATCAACGCCGCGTTCGGGAACACGGTGCTGTCGCGCTATCCGGACGGCGGATGGGTCAAGCACTGGTTCAACCCGGACGGCACCTACGCGGCGCAGTTCTCGGACGGCCGGCGCCTGTCGGCCCGTTGGTCGGTGCGCGGCGAGAAGCTTTGCCTGACCAATATCCGGCCGAATATGCTGATCCCGCGCTTCTGCACCGATATGATCGACGCCGACGTCGGCGAGACCTGGCAATCGCGCGATCCGCTGGGCCGCCGCGTCAGCAATGTGCTGATCGCCGGGCGCAACTGAGGCTTCAGGCGCGATCTGATTTTGAAGGGTCCGCTTGCGGAGCGGAGAGCGCCATTCCCTGACTGCGAAATCAGAGGGAATGGCGCGAGTGACGGGGCTCGAACCCGCGACCTCCGGCGTGACAGGCCGGCACTCTAACCAACTGAGCTACACCCGCGTTTCCCGGCCGCGAAGCAGTGCGTCGCGGCGAGGGGCGTCGTTTAGGCGGGCGCGCCTCGCACTGTCAAGCGAGGATGGCGCGGCTGACGACAGTTTTTCGGCGAGGCGGAACGGCGCGGATTTGCTGCGAACCGTTCGCAAGAAAAACCTTTCGCCGCATGGGTTTGAACGGGCGCGGTTCCGGGTCTAGAAAGCGCCGAATCCGCCCCTCCCTCTGTGGCGGACGAGGTCCCTCCGGATGAATGCATTTCTTCTCGAATATCTGCCGATCGTGGTCTTTCTCGGGATCGCGGCGGCGCTCGGGCTCGGCTTCATGATCGCCGCCTGGGTGCTGGCCCCCAAGAACCCGGACTCGGAGAAGCTGTCGGCCTATGAGTGCGGCTTCAACGCCTTCGACGACGCGCGCATGAAGTTCGACGTGCGCTTCTACCTGGTCTCGATCCTGTTCATCATCTTCGATCTGGAAGTCGCCTTCCTGTTCCCGTGGGCCGTGTCGATGTTCGACCTGTCGCGCGCGGGAATGGTGTTCGCCTTCTGGTCGATGATGGTCTTCCTCGGCGTGCTGACCGTCGGCTTCATCTACGAATGGAAGAAGGGCGCGCTCGAATGGGAGTGACGACGACCAACACCGTGCCGCTGATCGGCGTGGGCAACCAGGGCGCGTCCCCGGTCGGCCCTGGCCCGACGTCGCCGGTCGCCTTCGGACGGGCCGGACGGACCATGGTCGAAGGCTATGACCCGGCGATCCACGACAAATTCTTCGAGGCCGTGAACGCGGAACTCGGCGAGCGCGGCTTCATCACCACCTCGCTGGACGACGTCAACGACTGGGCCCGCACCGGGTCGCTGATGGGGATGCCCTTCGGCCTGGCGTGCTGCGCCGTCGAGAGGCTGCAGGCCGCGCTGCCG
>JAAXIW010000321.1:2975-5079 GCA_012270135.1 Brevundimonas sp.
AGCGTCGTTCGCGGGTGCGACCGGGTCGTGCCGGTCGACGCCTATGTGCCAGGGTGGCCGCCGACGGCGGAGGCGCTGCTCTACGGTCTGCTGCAGCTGCAGAAGAAGATCCGGCGCACGGGGACGATCGACCGATGAACGCGATCGCCCGTATCGAAGAGATGGAATCGGCCCTGACGCCGCTCGGGGCCGAGATGGTCGGCGCGCTGGGTGTTGAGGCCCAGGTTGCGTTCGGGGAACTGACCCTGGTCGCCGGTCGTGAGCGCATCCTCGAGGTGCTGACCGTGCTGCGGGACCGCTTCGGCTTCCAGCAGCTGATCGACCTCTGCGGCGTCGACTTCCCGGACCGCGAGGAGCGGTTCGAGGTCGTCTACCACCTGCTGTCCCTGACCCGGAACGCCCGGGTCCGGGTCAAGGTCACGACCGACGAGCGCCGGCCGGTGCCCAGCGCCGTGACCGTGTTCCCCTGCGCCGACTGGTTCGAGCGCGAGGCGTTCGACATGTACGGCATGCTGTTCGAGGGGCACCCGGACCTGCGCCGGCTGCTGACCGACTACGGCTTCCAGGGCTATCCGCTGCGCAAGGACTTCCCGATGACCGGCTATGTCGAGGTCCGCTACGACGACGAGCAGAAGCGGGTCGTCTACGAGCCGGTCAAGCTGACCCAGGAGTTCCGCAAGTTCGATTTCGAGTCGCCGTGGGAAGGCGCGGACTATCCGGCCCCGGTCCTGCCGGGCGACGAGAAGGGGAACGGCTGATGGCTGACGCATCGACCATCCCGGCGCCCCTCGGCGCGACGGACGTCTTCGACGACGAACACGACGGCCGGACCGAGCACGCCCGCGCGCTCGACGACCGGAAGTTCACGATCAATTTCGGCCCGCAGCATCCGGCCGCGCACGGCGTGCTGCGCCTGGTGCTGGAGCTCGACGGCGAGCTGGTGACCCGCGTCGATCCGCACATCGGCCTGCTGCACCGTGGCACCGAGAAGCTGATGGAGGCGCGGACCTACCTCCAGAACATCCCCTATCTCGACCGGCTCGACTATGTCGCGCCGATGAACCAGGAGCATGCCTTCTGCCTGGCCATCGAGCGGCTGCTGGGCATGGACGTGCCGTACCGCGGTCAGCTGATCCGGGTGCTGTATTCCGAGATCGGCCGGATCCTGTCACACCTGCTGAACGTGACCACCCAGGCCATGGACGTCGGCGCCCTGACGCCGCCGCTTTGGGGCTTCGAGGAACGCGAGAAGCTGATGGTGTTCTACGAGCGCGCCTCGGGGGCCCGTCTGCACGCCAACTATTTCCGTCCGGGCGGGGTGCATCAGGACCTGTCGCCCGATCTGGTCGACGACATCGGCCGCTGGTGCCTGGAGTTCCCGGCGGCGCTGAAGGACATCGAGTCCCTCGTCACCGAGAACCGCATCTTCAAGCAGCGCAACGTCGACATCGGCGTGGTCACCAAACAGCAGGCGCTGGAGTGGGGCTTCACCGGGGTGATGCTGCGCGGCTCGGACATCCCGTGGGACCTGCGCAAGTCGCAGCCCTACGAGTGCTACGCCGACCTCGAGTTCGACATCGCCGTCGGCAAGAACGGCGACTGCTGGGACCGCTACCTGTGCCGCATCGAGGAGATGAAGCAGTCGGTGCGGATCATGGAGCAGTGCATCCACAAGCTGCGCAACTGCCCCGGCGAGCCGGTGATGATCGAGGACAACAAGATCGTGCCGCCGCGTCGGGGCGAGATGAAGCGGTCGATGGAATCCCTGATCCACCACTTCAAGCTCTATACCGAGGGTTTCCGCACGCCGGAGGGCGAGGTCTACGCCTCGGTCGAGGCGCCCAAGGGCGAGTTCGGCATCTACCTGGTGTCGGACGGGAGCAACAAACCCTACCGGGTCAAGATCTCGGCCCCGGGCTTCCGCCACCTGCAGGCCATGGACTGGATGAACCGCGGCCACATGCTGGCTGACGTCAGCGCCATTCTGGGCTCGCTCGACATCGTGTTCGGCGAGGTCGACCGCTGATGGGGTTCGCCGTCCAGCCGATCTTCACGACGACGCAGGCGATCTGGTTCGCGGCGCTGCTGACGCTGGGCGTCGCGG
>JAAXIW010000328.1 GCA_012270135.1 Brevundimonas sp.
CCCCTCGCCCGCCGGTTTGCGGCGGCGTTCGGCGCCCCGGTTCTGGCGGCCCGCCCGCCCGAGCGGATCGTTCACGCGCCGGGGGCGCTCGACGAGGACGACGACGAGACGTTCGCACCGGACGTGGTCCTGGCCGGCGGCGAGCTCCTGGATGGCGACGGCTGGACGATCGAGGCGATGGCGACCCCGGGCCATGCCTCCAACCACATGGCCTTTGTCCTGCGCGAGGAGAACGCCCTGTTCAGCGGCGATCACGTGATGGGCTGGTCGACCACGGTCGTGGCGCCGCCGGATGGAGACATGACCGCCTACATGGCCAGCCTCGACGCGGTGATCGCACGCGAGTTCTCGACGATCTGGCCGACCCACGGCGCCCCGATCACGGACCCGGCGCCCTTCCTCGAGGCCTACCGGGCCCACCGGCTGGAGCGCGAGGCGCAGATCCTCGCCCGGCTGGCGGATGGCCCGGGCAGGATCACGGAAATGGTCCCTGCGCTCTACGCCGCGGTGGATTCGCGCCTGTGGCCGGCAGCGGGGCTGTCGGTCTGGGCCCACCTGATCGCGCTGGAGCGGGCCGGACGGGTTCGTGCCCGGCCGGGACCGGGCGTCGACGCGATCTGGCGTCTGGCCTGACCCCTATCGAACCACGCGCAGGTTCTCGCTGATCCGCGTCGCCAACCTGCAGGCCTCGCCCCCGTGCGGACGGCCGTCGCGGGCGGCGACCCGAACGTCGGTCCGACCCGGGCGGATGCGGATAACGGCGTCGTGGACCGTCCCGAACCAGAAGCCGCGATGGGTGCCGGCCACCCGGGCGACGGTGATCCCGCCCTGCACGCTGAAGCCGGCCTCCTGCAGGGCCCAAACCGCCGAGGCGGGGGCGACCTGGGTCATGGCGGGAACCGCGCCGGGACAGGCGTCGACTCCGCCGGTCTCGCCGGACCCGTCGCCACGACGCGCGCCCAGCGCACCGAAGCCGGGAACCTCGGCCATGTCGGTGCTGATGTCGTCCGGCGGGCCGTCCATGATGCGGGTCACCTGCCAGGCGAAGCCCCCCACGGTCACCGCCGAGACAGCGACGGCGAGCGCCGCCAGCCATGGCGAGGCCCGGCGGCGCAGGGCGAACACGATCAGGGCGAAGGCGGCGGCGGCGCCGAAGGCCGTCAGCCCGGCGCCGACGCGCATGGCCAGGAGGTCGTGACCGATCTCGTAGCGCCACAGTCCTGTGCGGGTTCCGAGCGCGGCGACGAGGACGAACAGCGGGGCCAGGATGACGACCGCGACAAGACGGGAGCCGCCCCAGCCCGATCCGCGCTTGGGTTTCGCCATCGTCTCAGCCTCCGGTCGGCAGACGGTAGTCCTTCATGCGCTCGCGGACGAGCTTCTTGTCGATCTTCCCGGTCGCGCCCAGCGGGATCTCGTCGACGAAGACGACGTCGTCGGGCATCCACCATTTGGCGATCTTGCCTTGCAGGAAGTCGAGATGCTCCTGCTTGTTCTCGCTCTGGCCGGGCTTGAGCTTGATGACCAGCACCGGCCGCTCGTCCCATTTCGGGTGGGCCGCGCCGATGACCGCGGCCAATTCGACCTTGGGGTGGCCGACGGCGATGTTCTCGATCTCGATCGAACTGATCCATTCGCCGCCGGACTTGATCACGTCCTTGGCGCGGTCGGTGATCTGCATGAACCCGTGTTCGTCGATGGTCGAGACGTCGCCCGTGTCGAAGAAGCCCTCGTGATCGAGGATGTCGCCGCCCTCGCCCTTGAAGTAGGCCCCCGAGATCGTCGGCCCCTTGATCATCAGCCGCCCGTAGGTGTGCCCGTCGTGCGGCATTTCCTGACCGGCGTAGTTCTTCAGCTTGAGCTCGACGCCCAGCGGCGGCAGGCCCTGTTTGATCCGCCACTTCATGCCCTCGTCATACGGCAGGGCGGCCAGCTCGGGAGTCAGGCGCGACAGGGTGCCGACCGGAGATGTCTCGGTCATGCCCCAGCCCTGGAAGACTTCGACCCCGAACTCGTCGTGGAAGGCGCGGATCAGGCTTTCCGGCACCGCCGAGCCGCCGATCAGCACCTTCTTGACCGTCGACAGCTTCAAGCCGTTCTCACGCATGTGGGCCAGCAGGCCCTGCCATACCGTCGGCACAGCCGCGGAGAAGGTGACTCCTTCGGTCTCGAGCAATTCGTAGATCGAAGCGCCGTCCATCTGGGCGCCGGGCATGACGAGGCGCGCACCGGCCGCCGGCGCCGAGAAGGCGATGCCCCAGGCGTTGGCGTGGAACATCGGCACCACCGGCAGGATCACATCGTCCGGCGTCGCACCCATGATGGTCGCCTGCATGGTGATCAGGGTGTGCAGGAAGTTGGACCGGTGCGAGTACAGCACCCCCTTGGGATTGCCGGTCGTGCCCGAGGTGTAGCAGAGGCCGCAGGCGGTCTGTTCGTCGAAGCCGCCCCACTCGACGTCCCCGGATGCCGATCCCAGCAGGGCCTCGTAGCATTCCGCCCCGGGCAGTTTCGTCGCCGGCATGGCCAGTTCGTCGGTCATCACCACCACCCGCTTGACGGAGGGGCAGTGCGGAAGGATGGCCTCGAGCAGGGGGATGAAGGTCAGGTCGACGAAGATGATCTTATCTTCGGCGTGGTTGATGATGTAGATCAGCTGTTCGGGAAACAGGCGCGGGTTCAGGGTGTGGCACACCGCACCGATGCCCATGATGCCGTACCAGACCTCCATGTGGCGGCCGGTGTTCCAGGCGAGGGTGGCGACGCGGTCGCCGACCTTGACGTCCCAGTCCTTGAGCACGCTCGACACGCGTCTGGCCCGGGCGTGAATCTCGGCATAGGTTGTGCGGACGATCGGGCCCTCCACGGACCGGGTCACCACCTCCCTGTGGCCATGCCAATTCCGGGCGTGGTCGAGGATCTTGTCGACCGTCAGCGGCCAGTCCTGCATCAGTCCGAGCATCGGGTATCCCTCGCTTGCGTCCACTAGCTGGGCCGCTTGAGGAAATGAGTATCGGGGCCTTGGACGTTAGGCAACGTGACGCTAGGTCACCCGGAGTCGCGCGTCCACGATACCCTCAGCCAAGCCGGCTTCGCCCTGGAGGGCCTGCATGCCCCTATTGATCGCCATCACCGGAGGCTCCGGCTCCGGCAAGAGCACCCTCGCCGAAACCCTCGTCGCCGCCCTGCCCGAAGGGGCCGCGGTGCTGGTGCGCGAGGATTCCTACTACCGCGACGCCGCCAGCCTTCCCGGCTTCGACGCCGCCACCTTCGACTTCGACGATGTGGCGGCGCGCGACCATGAACTGATGATCCGGGACCTTGCCGCGCTGAAGGCCGGGCGCGACATAACCGCGCCGGTCTACTCCTTCATCCATCACGGCCGGGAGCCCGGGGGCGAGCCGGTGCGCGCGGCGGAGGTGGTCATCGTCGAGGGCACCCACCTGCTGTGCACCCCCGGCCTGGTCGAGCTGTTCGACATCCGGGTGTTCGTCGATACGCCCGCCGACATCCGCTTCATCCGCCGGCTGCTGCGCGACCAGGCCGAACGGGGCCGCACCGCGGATTCCGTGATCCAGCAGTATCTCGCGACCGTCCGCCCCGGGCACGAGCGGTTGACCGAACCGTCCCGGGTGAACGCCGACTTCATCGTCGCGGACGCGACCGCCGCTGTCCGGCTGGAGGACCCGCAGGCGGTGGTTCGCCTCGCCGCGCCGGTGCTGGCCCATCCCGATCTCGCAGGACTTTTTTCCCGCGGATCGTAGAACAACGGTCTGCGGCCCCTTGACCCGCCAAGCTTGGCGGCGTCTGCTGGATCGCCCAATCAGGCGAGATAAGATGCACGGCTCCGCCGCCCGCCCGGGCGAAATTCCCGACTCCAAGCGTCAGATGATCGTACGGCGCGCGCGCGAGCATTTCGTCAGCGAGGGCTATGCGGCGACCCGAATGGAGCCCATCGCCCGCGAGGCCGGGGTGTCGACGGCCACCCTCTACACGCTGTTCACCGGCAAGGCGGCCCTGTTCGCGGCGGTGATCGACGACGCGGCCGAGGAATTCGCCCGCCAAATGGCCGGCGTCCGCGCCATCGAGGGGGACGCCCGCTCCACCCTGACCAGTTTCGCCGAGGCCTACGCCGGCTTCATGGGCGATCCGTTCGTGCGCTCGATCTTTCGGCTGGTGATGGCCGAACGGCCGCGCTTCCAGGCTGTGGCGTCGCGATTCTTCGAGAAAGGCCGGGACGAATTCGGCGCGACGCTGATCGGGATCATCGTCCGGCTGTCGAAATCCGGAGAACTGGGCCCGGTCGAGCGCCCATCCTGGGCGGCGGGGCACCTGATGGGGATGGTCGAACACCCGGTCTTCTTCGTGCCGCTGGTCACCGGCGACGAGGTGCGGGTGCGCCGCACCAACGCCGAGGTCGTCGCCGAGGCGGTCGAGACCTTCCTCGCCCGCTACGGAGTCTGACCGACCGTCAGGGCCACAGCCTCGTCCTGGTCCAGTCCGCCTCCGCCCGGTCGAAGCGCAGCCGGTCGTGCAGTCGGAACGGGCGGTCGCGCCAGAATTCGACGCTGTCCGGGATCACCCGCCAGCCGGTCCAGCGCTCCGGCCGCGGCACGTCGCCGTCGGCGAAGCGGGCGGCCTCGCGCGCCACGGCCAGTTCGAGCGTCTCGCGGTCTTCCAGCGGCCGCGACTGGTCAGAGGCCCAGGCGCCGATACGGCTCTCGCGGGCGCGGCTGGCGAAATAGGCGTCGGCCTCGGCCTCGCTGACCGGCTCGACGGCGCCGCGCACCCGCACCTGCCGACGCAGCGACTTCCAGTGGAACAACAGGGCCGCCGCCGGACGCGCCGCCAAGGCCTCGCCCTTGGCGCTCTCCCGGTTGGAGTAGAAGGTGAAGCCGCGCCCGTCGACGTCCTTCAGCAGCACCATCCGGGCGTCCGGCAGACCCGAAGCGTCGACGGTGGCCAGCGACATGGCGTTGGCGTCGTTCTGCTCGGTCTTGCGGGCGTCGGCAAGCCATTCGAGGAACAGGCCGACCGGCTCCGGCCGCTCGAAGATGCTCTCGTCGCCAT
>JAAXIW010000246.1 GCA_012270135.1 Brevundimonas sp.
GTTCACGGCCGGGCCGGAGGTGTCCTTGTAGGGATCTCCGACCGTAGCGCCGGGCACCGCCGCCTTGTGAGCCTCGGAGCCCTTGCCGTGGACGACGCCGTTGCGATCGGTGAAGCCTTCCTCGATCACCTTCTTGGCGTTGTCCCACGCGCCGCCGCCCGAGGTCATCGAGATGGCCACGAACAGGCCGGTCACGATCACACCCATCAGCATGGCCCCGAGAGCGGCGAAGGCCGTGGCCTTGTCGGAGATCGAGAGCACCGCCACGAACAGGACGATAGGCGACAGCACCGGCAGCAGCGACGGCACGATCATCTCGCGGATGGCGGCCCTGGTCAGGATGTCGACCGCCTTGCCGTACTCTGGCTTGACCTCGTAGGTCATGATGCCGGGGTTCTCGCGGAACTGGCGACGAACCTCAGCCACGACCGATTCGGCCGCCCGGCCCACCGCCATCATCGACATGCCGCCGAACAGGAAGGGCAGCAACCCCCCGAACAGCAGGCCGACGACCACATACGGATTGGTCAGGGCGAAATCGATCGTGCCCATGTTGGCGAAGAACGGATACTGCGCCGCATTGGCCGCGAAATACTCCAGATCCGACGTATAGGCCGCAAACAGCACCAAGGCGCCGAGGCCGGCCGAACCGATGGCGTAGCCCTTGGTGACGGCCTTGGTGGTGTTCCCGACCGCGTCGAGGGCGTCGGTCGAGTGGCGGACTTCCGAAGGCAATCCGGCCATCTCGGCGATGCCGCCAGCGTTGTCGGTGACGGGTCCGAAGGCGTCCAGCGCCACGATCATCCCGGCGACGCCGAGCATGGTGGTGGTGGCGATGGCGATGCCGAACAGTCCAGCCAGCTGGAAGCTTGCGACGATGCCGATGACGATGGTCAGGGCCGGCAGGGCCGTCGACTCCAGCGAGACGGCGAGGCCCTGGATCACGTTGGTGCCGTGGCCCGAAACCGAGGCATTGGCGACCGAACGCACCGGGCGGAAGTTCGACCCGGTGTAGTATTCGGTGATCACCACGATGGCGGCGGTGACGAGCAGACCGACCATGCCCGACCAGAACAGGCTCATCGGCTCGATTCTCAGGCCGTTACCCGTCACGATCGGTCCCGTGACCAGCATATCGACAACGAAATACAGGGCGATCGCCGACAGGACGCCGGTGACGATAAGGCCCTGATAGAGCGCGCCCATGATGTTCTGCTTCTTGCCGAGGCGGACGAAGAAGCTGCCGATGATCGAGGTGACGACGCACACGCCGCAGATCGCCAGCGGCAGCAGCATCAGGGTTTCCACATAGGGCAGGTCGCGGAAGAAGATCGCGGCCAGAACCATGGTGGCGACCGTCGTCACCGCATAGGTCTCGAACAGGTCGGCCGCCATGCCCGCGCAGTCGCCGACGTTGTCGCCGACGTTGTCGGCGATGGTCGCGGCGTTGCGGGGATCGTCCTCGGGAATGCCGGCCTCGACCTTGCCCACCATGTCGCCGCCCACGTCGGCGCCCTTGGTGAAGATGCCGCCGCCGAGACGCGCGAAGATGGAGATCAGCGAGGCGCCGAAGCCGAGGGCGACGAGGCCGTCGATGACTTCCCGGCTGGTGCTCTCGAAGCCCATGCCGGCCGTCAGGAGAGCGTAGTAGCCGGCCACGCCCAGCAGGGCGCCGCCGGCGACGAACATCCCGGTGATGGCGCCCGATCGGAAGGCGAGATCGAGGCCCTTCGACAGGCTCTCCGACGCGGCCTGGGCGGTGCGGACATTGGCCCGGACCGAGATCAGCATGCCCGCGAAGCCGGCCAGGCCTGACAGGACCGCTCCGATGACGAAGCCGATGGCGGCCCACTCGCCGATAAGGAACCAGGCGGCGATCAGGATGACGACGCCGACCATGCCGATGGTCATGTACTGCCGCCGCAGATAGGCCGAGGCGCCTTCCTGGATCGCGGCGGCGATCTCGCGCATCTTGTCGGTGCCGGTCGAGGCCTTCATCAGCGAGGCCGTCTGGACCAGCCCGTAAAGGACCCCCAGCGCGCCTGCGGCGATGACGAGCCACAGAATATTACTCATGGCGTTTCCAAACCCTGTGTTTCTAGAGGCGCCCGGACCCTTGGCGCGGCGGGCGTTATTCGCCTCTGTCCGCCTTCCGGTCCCCCCGTGCGCACCGGACGCGAGTCTACGTCCTTGGGGAAATGCGGCGGAAACGTGCCAAATGCGCCGGGGCTATGCAACAGGATTGGTGAACGGGGTTCAGCGGGCGGCGACGCCGGTGCGGCGACGCGGCGCCTGACTGATGACTTCGATACGCGTCACGGCCCCGCGACCGACTATGGAGGCGGCCGACCGCATGAGGCTAGCGGAGAGTGCGGCGGTATCGATTCGGGTCCAGTCGTCCTCGACCACAAACGGTGTCCGGTGCCCGGCGCGCACCAGGGCGTCGCGGAGATAGGCCTCTTTCGGACGCATCGATTCGGGCGTGGCCGTGCCGCCGAGGTGCAGGCGAAGCGAGACGAAGACATAGTTGCGGATCCGGCCGCCGGAGATGATCGGCAACCCGACCCCGGCGATGCCCACACTCGCCCCGCCCGGAGCCGGCTTGTCCCCGGCGCGGGCCCGGGAGCCCGCTACAAGGGTCGGGACGGCGATGGTGGCGGCGATCAGATCACGGCGGCGCATGGACCGACAGTGACGCGGACGCCTTGCGATTTCGTTGTCAGCCGTGGGTGAAGCCCGGCCGGTCCATCGGGATCGGGGCGCCGCCGAAGCGGGCGACGATCCCCTGCCCCGCCACGACCTGGCCGATCCGGGTCAACCGCAGATGGCGGCGTTCAGCTTCGCGCCGCAGCACCGCTTCGTGGCCCGCGCGGGCGGTGAAGGCGATCTCGTAGTCGTCGCCGCCGGTTACGAGGCTCTCGAGAGCCGACTGCTCGTCAACCCGGCCGTCGTACCAGGCCTGGCCCGCGGCCGAACGGGGCGTGACTTCCAGGTCGATCTCGATCCGCACGCCACTGGCGTCGGCCAGATGTCCAAGGTCGGCGATCAGCCCGTCGGAGACATCGATCGAGGCGTTGGCGTAATCTTGGACGACGGCGGCGAACTCCACGCGCGGCGTCGGCGTCCGGTAATGCTCCAGCAGGGCGGAGACACGATCGGGTTCGAGCGAAAGCTTCTCCTGGGCGGCTTGCAACCCGAGCCAGCCGTCGCCGATATTGCCCGTAACGAAGACCAGATCGCCGGCCCGGGCGCCGGCCCGGCCGACCGTCCGGCCCCTGGGCGCCCAGCCGAGCAGGGTCATGGAGAAGCTGGCGGGGCCGGGGGTGACCACGGTGTCCCCGCCCATCAGAGCGATACCGAACGCGGTCTGGTCTGCCCGCAGGCCATCGACGAAGGTCATCCGCTCCGGCCAGCCGCAACGCTCGGACCAGTGGCAAGCCAGCAGATAGCCGAACGGCTCGGCCCCCTTGGCGGCCAGGTCCGACAGATTCACCCGCATCAGTTTACGGGCCACGGTGTCGAGCGGGTCGGCGGGCAGGAAGTGGACGCCTTCGACGATGGCGTCCTTGGTCAGGACGAGATCGTGGCCCTTCTTCGAGGGAACCACGGCGACGTCGTCCCTTAGACCCCGGCCCCATTCGGGATGGGCGAGGGGCGCAAACAGTCGGCGGATGGTCTCGAATTCGCCGGCGACGTCGACCCCGGCCATCAGGAGGCGCGAGCGTCCCGGGCCACCCCGTCCAGCGCCGCATTGACGAATTTCGCCTCCGCGTCGTCGAAGAAGGCCTTGGCCAGTTCGACGTATTCGTCGATCACGATCTCCTTGGGCACATCCTGGCGTTCGCGAAGCTCCCAGGCGCCGGCGCGCAACAGGGCGCGGAGGGTCGAATCGAGCCGCTCCAGCCGCCAGTTGGAGGCGAGCCGGACCTTCACGGCCGCGTCGATGTCGCGCTGGCCGCCGACGACGCCGCGGACGATCTCGGCGAAATAGCTTTCGTCCGCCTCTGCGAGAGGCTCGCCTTCGATATCGGCGTCGAAGCGATGGTTGGAGAATTCGGTGATGACGGTCTCCACGCCCTCCCCGGCCAGTTCCATCTGATAGAGGGCCTGGACGGCGGCGAGGCGCGCCACGGTGCGGGCGCGGCGCTGCTTGCTGGTCAGCTGCGGCTCGGCGCGCTGTTTTTCGGCTTCGGCGAGCTGCTCGAGCACGGACTGGAGGCTGGCGGGTTCGGTCACGACGCCAGTCCTACGCGCAGCCGCTTGCGCAAGGCAATGAGGTCCAGACAGGCGCGGGCCGCCCCGCCGCCCTTGTCGCCCTCGCTGAGCCGGGCGCGGGCCCAGGCCTGATCCTCGTCTTCGGTCGTCAGGATGCCGTTGCCGATGGCCACGCCCCTGAGGCCGAGTTCCATCAGGCCGGCGGCCGATTGATCGGAGACGATCTCGAAATGGTAGGTTTCGCCGCGGATAATGCATCCCAGGGCGACATAACCATCGTAGCGCGGCGCCGTCGGGAAGCGGCCGGCTTCTTCGGCGAGGGCGATAGCGGTCGGGATTTCGAGCGCGCCCGGTACGGAGACGACGTCGAAATCGGCTCCCTGGGCGCGCAGGGCGTCCTTCGCCCCTTCCAGGAGGGCGTCGGCCAGATCGTCATAGAAGCGCGCCTCGACGATAAGGACGCGATAAGGCTCGCTCACGATTGCTCTTCTCCGTCCATGTCGCGCCAGCCGACGATGCGCAGGCCGTAACCTTCGAGCGCCGCGGGATTCGGCCGGGTCGAGCTCATCACGATCATGTCCCGGACGCCGAGGTCGAGCAGGATCTGGGCCCCGACTCCGTAGTTGCGCAGGGCCCGATCGACGGCGGCCGGCTTTTCGGTCCCGGCCAGCCGTTCGGCGAGGCCATGCAGTTCGGGATCACGCAGGAAGACGGTGACGCCGGGGCCCGCGTGCCCGCTGATCGCCTTGAGCGCCCGGGGCACATAATCCTGCCGCGCCTCGACATGGCCCAGCAGGTCGGCGGCGAAGTCGACCTGGTGCATGCGGACCAGGGTCGGCTTGCCCG